>JBMZFW010000008.1:0-32362 GCA_049615605.1 Alphaproteobacteria bacterium
ATGTTTGAATTACAGTAGAGAGAGTTTTTAATGTCTAAAAAAGATGATGACAACAATAATTTAGATTTGTTTGAAACAGTAAATGATAAAGATGTTTCAAAACAAAATAAAAAAAGTGCTAAAAGTACCAAAGCTAAAAGTGCGAAAACATCAAAAGTATCAAAAGCATCTGGTGATAAAGAACACATTAAATCATTGTATCCAGATGCAACGCACCCTGAAACAATGGCTTATGAAAAACAAGAAAACATTGGTGGCGTGGTTGAAACAGCACCTGTTAAGCAAGAAGTTGAAGTAAAAGAGACTAATGAAGCAGTTGTTAATGAAACAGCAACACAACCAATAACAGAAACAAAAACACCTGTGGTTTCGCGTTCATATACAACGGATATCACGGCGGGCGAAATTGCCGAAGGTACGGGTGGTGAAGCACCAGTTGATAAATCTGTATTATATGCGGGTTCAAATGTATCACGAAACGCAAACGGTCTTGAAAGTGCGGTTGTAAATAAAGCAGGTGATGGTGCCGTAGTTGTTGAAAAATCACAACCAGCATCTGAACAAACACCTGCCCCAGTACAAAGTAGCGGTGTTGTTTCGCGTTCATATACAACGGATATCACGGCGGGCGAAATTACCGAAGGTACGGGTGGTGACGCACCAGTTGATAAATCTGTATTGTATTCGGGCTCAAATGTATCACGCCTTGAGAATGGTCTTGAAAGCGTGGTTGTAAATAAAGCAGGCGATGGTGCTGTATCGGTTGAAACATCACAACCTGCACCTGCACAAACACCTGCATCAGTACAAAGTAGCGGTGTTATTTCCCGTTCATATACAACGGATATTACCGCAGGTGAAATTGCCGAAGGTACGGGCGGTTCTGCACCAGTTGAAGGTTCTGTATTATATGCAGGTTCAAATGTATCACGCCTTGCAAGCGGACTTGAAAGCGTGGTTGTAAATAAAGCGGGCGAAGGTGCAGTAATTTCAACAATCATTGCTACAGAGCAAGAAACAGTATCAATTACCCCATCTGCAAGTACAGGTTCTAGTTTAACTTATACAACGGATATCACGGCGGGCGAAATTACCGAAGGTACGGGTGGTGACGCACCAGTTGAAGGTTCTGTATTATATGCGGGGTCAAACGTATCACGCCTTGCAAGTGGTCTTGAAAGCGTGGTTGTATCAAAAGCAGGTGAAGTTGTGGCAAAAACAGAAAACACAGCCCCGACATCAGCCCCATATGCACAATCACAACCAACAACAGCACCGTATGGGCAAACATCTGCCCCAGTTGTGGAAGATGACGAACCAGATGTAATGGAATACGATGTATTAATCGTTGGTGCGGGGCCAGCTGGTCTTTCAACAGCAATTCAAATTAAGAAACAGGCACAGCTTGATGGTAAAGAAGTATCAGTATGTGTGGTTGAAAAAGGTTCGGAAGTTGGTTCACATATCTTATCAGGTGCGGTACTTGAACCGCGTGCATTAAATGAATTAATTCCAGATTGGAAAGAAAAGGGTGCACCACTTGATACCCCTGCGAAAAAAGATAAGTTCCTAGTCCTTACAAAGAACAAATCAATTCGCATGCCAACACCACCACAAATGCACAACAAGGGTAATTACATTATTTCACTTGGTAAATTTGTAAATTGGTTGGGTACGCAAGCCGAAGAAATGGGGGTTGAAATTTATACATCAACCGCTGCGGCTGAAATATTAAAAGAAGATGGTAAAGTTGTTGGTATCAAATCAGGTGCATTTGGCATTGATAAAGATGGTAATAAAACAGCCCAATATGTGGAAGGTATGGAGCTTCGTGCGAAATATACCGTAATGGGCGAAGGGGTGCGTGGACACCTTACTAAAGAATTATTTGAAGAATACGAATTAAGAAATGATTGTGATCCGCAAACATTCGGTATTGGTATTAAGGAACTATGGGAAATTGATCCAGAAAAATCAACACCGGGGGAAATTATCCACACGGCTGGTTGGCCACTGGATAAAAGCACTTATGGTGGTTCTTTCCTTTACCATCTGGAAGGTAATTTAGTTTCAGTTGGTTTTGTAATTGGTCTTGATTATAAAAACCCACACTTATTCCCGTATATGGAATTCCAAAGATTTAAACATCACCCAGAAATCGCCAAGCATTTAGAAGGCGGTCGCCGTATTTCATATGGTGCAAGGGCAATTAACGAAGGTGGTTTCCAATCAATACCTAAGCTAACATTTAAAGGTGGTTTAATTGTTGGTTGTTCTGCGGGATTTGTAAATGTACCAAAGATTAAGGGTACACATACAGCAATGAAATCTGGTATGGTTGCTGGTCTTGAATTATACAAAGCAATCACATCGGGTGAAACACCTGATGAATTAACTTCATACCCAGAGGAGCTTGAAAAATCTTGGTTATGGGCTGAATTAAAAGGCGTTCGTAATATTCGTCCATCATTCCACAAGTTTGGATTCTTTGGTGGTATGGCTTATGCGGGCTTCACAACAGTTCTTGGCGGTCGTGAACCGTGGACATTCAAAAACCACGATGACCATTCAGGTATGATGCACAAAGACAAAGCAAAGAAAATTGATTACCCACAACCAGATGGCGTATTAAGTTTTGACCGCTTAACAAATGTTGCTTTTTCTGGTACAGCACACGGGGCTGACCAACCAGTACACTTACAATTAAAAGATAAAGATATCCCAATATCTGTTAACTTGGAAAAATATGATATGCCAGAAACTAGGTTCTGTCCCGCAGGCGTATATGAATTAACCGAAGTTGACGGACAGCCAGCCTTACAAATTAATTCACAAAACTGTGTTCACTGTAAGACTTGTGATATTAAAGACCCTTGCCAGAATATCAACTGGGTTGTTCCAGAAGGTGGGAACGGTCCAAACTATCAAGGAATGTAATTCTATTTTAATTGACTGTTATCTAACCAAGCCCATAGCTCATTTAGGAAATCTAAACTTCACTATGGGCTTGTTTGATTCCAGTCTAATTAAAATAGAATTAAGATAGTACAAAGATGTCTAGCCGTCATTTGCAAATACTTGATTCCAGTCTAATTAAAATAGAATTAAGATAGTACAAAGATGTCTAGCCGTCATTTGCAAATACTTGATTCCAGTCTAATTAAAATAGAATTAAGTATTTTTTGCAGATAATAGACACATTATAATTAAATTTTTCCTGTTTGGCGGAGTGCTTCGCCAAGAACCATTGCCCCTGCGGTTGCAATATTGATTGAACGGAAATCAGAATACATTGGAATAATCACACGACCACCTGCGGTTTCGTGGACAAAATCTGGTGCGCCAGAGCTTTCTTGCCCTAATAACAATATATCATTTTCTTGAAATTCAAAGTCCGTGTAATTTGTATCCGCCTTTGTGGTTAATAAAATTATACGGTGGTTGTTTTCTTTGGTAAAATTAATAAAATTATCCCAATTGATGTGGCGGGTATAATCAACCTTATCAATGTAATCCATTCCCGCACGCTTTAATTTGTTGTCATTCCATAAGAAACCACACGGTTCAATAATATCAATACCAATCCCCATACACGCGGATAATCGCATAAGAGTTCCCGCATTTTGGGCAATGTCTGGTTGGAATAGGGCAAGTCGCATAATTTATCCTTTTAAATAAAATATTTATTGCATAATATAATAAATAGGTATATAGGCAACTTATAACATATTATTTTTTGTTTAAGGAAATTAAATTTTGAAAAAATTATTAGCCCAAGTTTGGTTATTATTGTTATCCATATCAATATTAATGGTAAGTCGTGGACTTGGCAGTGCATTTATTGGTGTAAGGGCGGAACTTGAAGATTTCTCTATTTCTTGGATTGGTTTGATTCAAGGTGCGACTTATATTGGTTTCTTAATTTCCAGTTGGTATGTTCCAAGAATATTAAAAAATGTTGGGCATATTCGTGTATTTGCAACTTGTGCCAGCATTACATCAATTGCCCCATTATTCCAATTAATGTTTATTAGCCCATATGCTTGGGTAGTAATGCAAATTATATTTGGTATTGGTATTGCCGGGTCATATATTGTTATTGAAGGGTGGCTTAACGAAGCCAGCGACAATGAAAATCGTGGTAAAATATTTGGTTTGTACAGCTTGCTTGGTACGGCGGTGTCTTCGGCAGCACCATTGTTAATTGGTCCAATAAGTGCCGAAGGTATTATTTTATTCTTAATAATATCAATTACATCATCAATTGCCTTTGTGCCAGTTGCACTGGGTGCTAAATGGACGCCAACTTATGATGATATTGAACCGATGAAATTTTCAACATTATACAAAAGAACACCATTTGGTGTAACGTCGTTTAATTTAAGCCTTGTTGTAAGTAATACATTGTTTATGATGTTTATCGTATATGCGATAAAAGCGGGATTTGAAGTTTCACTAGGTACGAAAAGTTTCTTATTTATGGGGATATTATCTATATTTACCACTTATACATTGGGTGCGATATCTGATAAAATGGATAGACGTTATGTTATTATCTTTACATCTTTAATGTCTTCAATTTTTGTGTATTTAATGTTTATTGGTGCAAATAATTTTGATGAAACATTGTTCTTTATTGGTGGTGTTGGTCTTGGTGGTTTTTCTTATGCACTTTATCCATTAATTGTAAGTCACATTAATGACCGTTTAAATAAAACTGAAATTGTTTCCGCATCATCGTGGATTGTATTATTGTCATCTGTGACTGGTATTATTGGTACAATATCAATTGGTCCAATAATTGAAGTGTTTGGTATTAATTCATTCCCATACCTTATGATGGCATTCCTTTTAACAAACTGTGTTTATGGTATATACCGTCTGTTTAAACGCGAAGCAGTACAAACAGAAGAACAGGTTGATTTCGTTGGTGTAACTTCACTTGGTACATCAGTAATGGAACAAGAAATCTTTGCCACACAAGAAATTGTTAAAAAGGCAAAAAAGAAAAAGAAGAATAAAAACAAAAAGAAAAAGAAGCTGAAAGCAGCAAAAAAGCGTTCAGTTAAGAAAAGATAAAATTATTTTTAATCCCATTCAAGGATTACTTTTCCGCTTTTACCTGAATTCATCATTTCAAATCCATCTTTAAAGTCATCAATTTTATAGCGGTGGGTAATTACATCGCTTACATCAAGGCCACCTTGAATTATAGCAAGCATTTTATACCAAGTGTCATACATTTCACGACCATAGATACCTTTTAGGATTAAGCCCTTAAAGATAAATTTACCCCAGTTGATTTCAAAGTCATTCTTTGATGGAATACCAAGTAATGCAATTGGACTGCCTGGACGCAGGCAATCAATCATTGTTGTAAATGCAGATGGTGCACCAGACATTTCAAGCCCCACATCAAACCCTTCGCTTAAACCACAACGGCTAAACATTACTTCTTTTAAATCTTCTTTACTTACATCAACTACAAAATCCGCCCCCATTTTTTTTGCAAGTTCCAAGCGGTCTGGATTAATATCTGTAATTACAACGCGTCTTGCACCAGCGTGCTTGGCAAGGGCAACTGCCATACAGCCAATTGGACCCGCACCAGTGATAAGAACATCTTCACCAACCATGTCAAATGATAATGTTGTGTGAACCGCATTACCAAGTGGGTCAAGAATTGAAGCGATATCATCACTTATCCCATCGGGAATAACAACCACATTTGATTGCGGTAATGATAAATATTCGGCAAATGCCCCATCACGGTGAACACCAACACCTTTTGTGTCTTCACAAATGTGGGCTTTACCCGTACGACAATTACGACATACATTACAAGTAATGTGACCTTCACCACTTACCCTTTGACCGATTTTATAAGCGGTAACGGCTGAACCAAGTGCAACAATTTCACCAACAAATTCGTGTCCAGTTGTCATTGGTACTGGAATTGTGTTTTGTGACCATTTATCCCAGTTGTAAATATGCATATCTGTTCCACAAATTGCAGTCTTTTTAACTTTGATTAATACATCGTTTGGGCCACATTCTGGAACTGGTGCTTCGTATAATGTTAAACCAGGTGCTTTTTCAAGTTTACCAAGTGCTTTCATCGTTTGATTGCTCATTATATTACCCCCAATTCTTTACCAACAATTTCAAAGGCATTAACAACCTTATCAATTTGTTCAGTTGTTAATTCCGCATTCATTTGTGTTCTTATTCTTGCTTTGCCCATTGGCACAACAGGGAATGAAAACCCAATTACATAAACGCCGTGTTCCATAAGTTTATCTGCCATATCGCTTGCCAATTTAGCATCGCCCAACATTACAGGGACAATAGGGTGCTCACCCGGTAATAATTCAAACCCAAGGGTTGTCATTTTTGTACGGAAATGTTCAGTGTTTGATTTTAATTGTTTTCTTAAATCATCACCATCTGAAATAATATCAAGTGCGGTTGATGTTGCCGCCACAAGTGCAGGCGGTAATGAATTTGAAAACAGATAAGGTCTTGACCTTTGGCGTAATAATTCAACCACTTCTTTCTTTGCGGAAGTATATCCACCAGCCGCACCGCCAAGTGCTTTGCCCATAGTACCAGTCATAATATCAACACGACCCATTACATCACAATGTTCAATTGAACCGCGACCGCCATTACCAACAAAACCAACAGCGTGGCTGTCATCAACCATTGTTAAAGCATCGTATTTGTCAGCTAAATCACATATATCTTTAAGATTTGCGATAAATCCGTCCATTGAAAATACACCGTCTGTGGCAATTAAAATTGTTTTTGCTCCATCGGCTCTGGCTTGTTTAAGGTTTTCTTCCAAGCTTGCCATATCATTGTTTTTATAACGATAACGCATTGCTTTACATAAACGAACACCATCAATAATTGATGCGTGGTTTAATTCATCTGAAATAATTGCATCTTCTTTGGTAAGGATAGTTTCAAATAATCCAGCATTTGCATCAAAACACGATGCATAAAGAATTGTATCTTCATAGTCAAGGAATTTTGATATTTTATTTTCTAGTTCTTTGTGTTTATCAGATGTACCACAAATAAAACGAACCGAAGCCATACCAAAATAACCTTTGCTTAAAACATCAGTTGCTGAATCTGCAATCTTTTGATTATTGGCAAGCCCAAGATAGTTGTTTGCACATAAACAAATAACCGATTTATCATTGGCAATGATTTCCGCCGACTGTGGTGTGGTAATTGTGCGTTCGCTTTTGTAAAGACCAGCATCTTTAATTTCAGATATTTGTTTGTTTACATTATTGTAAAAATCAGATTTGCTCACTATCTTTTCCCTATAGTTATTTTGTTTAATTTATCGTCTAAAAATAATAGCATAAAAAAAACACATAACAAAAGTAAAAAAAGTAAAAAGAAACTTTCAAAAAATGCATATAAAATAGTAATAAATTAGTATTTTTTAATGGATTTTGAAATAAGGTTATGTTATTTATACTTTATGATTGGTTCCGTTAGGTGCTGATTTGTTTTATAAAACAAGAAAAAAAGGAGAGTTAAAATGGCTCGTGAATTATGGAGTTCTCGCACAGGGTTCGTATTAGCTGCTGCTGGTTCTGCTGTTGGTCTTGGTAACATTTGGAAGTTCCCATACCTTGCAGGTAAATTTGGCGGTGGTGCGTTCTTATTAGCGTATCTATTATTAGTATTTACAGTTGTAAAAGCTGTAATGTTATCAGAAATTGCAATCGGTCGTGCAGCACAGAAAAACCCAGTTGGGTCTTTCGCTAAGTTACACAATAACCGCTGGAAAATCGTTGGTTACATGGGTGTAGCTGCGGCATTTATGATTTTATCATTCTATTCAGTTGTTGCTGGTTGGACAATTCATTACACATTTGAAATGGCATCTGGTGCTTTATCAAGCCTACAGCCTGATGCATTAGGCGGTAAATTTGGTGGTTTCATTACTGATCCAGTAAGCCCAATCATTTACCACGCTGTGTTTATGGCGGTTGTTGTTGCAATCGTTATCCGCGGTGTAAAAGGTGGTATTGAAAAAACATCAAGAATTTTAATGCCTGTATTATTCGCATTAGTAATTGTTCTTATCTTACGCGGTTTAACATTACCGGGTGCAGAAAAAGGTCTTGCTTTCTACTTAATTCCAGATTGGTCTCAATTAGGTAACGGTGAACTTTGGTCTGCGGCTTTAGGTCAAGCATTCTTCTCATTATCATTAGGTATGGGTACAATGTTAACTTACGGTTCTTACCTTGCTAAGAAAGAAAACTTACCATCTACTGCTATGCAAGTATCATTTGTTGATACAGGTATCGCATTCCTTGCTGGTTTATTAGTATTACCAGCTGTATTTGCATTCGGTTTTGATAACGGTGCTGGTCCTGGTTTAACGTTTATTACATTACCAGCAGTATTCAATCAAATCTGGGGTGGTCAATTATTCGGTACATTATTCTTCGTATTATTAGCCTTTGCTGCTTTAACTTCTGCGATTTCTATCCTAGAAGTATTAGTTGCTTGGTGGAGCGAAGAAAAAGGTGCTTCTCGTAAAAACTCTGCAATTATCTTCGGTATTATTACATTCTTCGTTGGTATTGCTTGTTCTTACTCATTAGGCATCTGGTCTAAAGTAACAATCGCATCTATCTTCGGTCTTGATAGCTCTTGGAAGTTATTAAACCTAGGTGTGTTTGATTTATTAGACTACTTATCTTCTAATGTACTATTACCATTAGGTGGCTTATTCATTCTTATCTTTGTTGGTTGGGTTAAACCACAAGTTATGATGAAAGAAATCACTAACAATGGTAAAGTTGATTTCTCTTGGAAAGGTTTATTCGTTGTAATGGCGAAATTTATCTCTCCATTAGCGATTGCTTATGTACTGTTAAAATCAATTGGCATTGCTTAATTGATATTAACGACAAGTAATAAAAAGCCTCACTTTTAAAGTGGGGCTTTTTTTTTATATCTAAACTATGTTATACATTGGTTATGACTTATAAAAAAGAATACGATAAATACAGGGTTAATAAAACCGTATCAATTGCCAAGACTAGCCAGGCTATATTCAGCAAAGCATTTGGTAAAAGGGGAATTAATGATATTCGTGTTATTTCCAATTGGAGCATGATTGTTGGCAAAGAATTGGCAGGTGTTTCAATTCCAACCAAGATAACCTATAAAAAGGGAACAAAGAATAATGGTACAATGCACATTAGTGTAATTGGTGCCTATGCCACAGAAATTTCATATAAAAGCGGACTTATCGTTGAAAAAGTAAACAGCTTTTTCGGTTTTGGTGCTGTGTCTGATATAAAATTAAGCCATAACTTTGTCCCACCAGAAAAAGAAACAGAAGAAGTTATTGAAAAACCATTAGATATTGATAGTAAAAAGCTAGAAGATATGATAGGTTCTGTTGAAGACGAAGATTTAAAATCAGCTCTTAAAAAGCTGGGCGAACATGTGGTCGTTAAAAAATAAGGAGAATGAAAATGTTAAAGAAAATATTATCGGTATTTTTAGTGTTATTTAGCTTTACTTTGGTTGGTGCAAAGGCAAATGGGATTGTTCGTACCCTTGGACACGAAACAGCACCAGTGGTAATACAAGAATTTTCATCGCTTACTTGCCCATACTGTGCAAAGTTTCATAAGGAAATTTATCCAGAATTGGTAAAAAAATATGTTGAAACGGGTAAAGTTCGTATCGTTTACCGTAATTATCCACTTGATAATGTGGCAATGGCAGCGGCAATGCTTGGTTTAAGTATTGATAAAAGAAAATACTTTGCTTATTTACAGTATGCATATCAAAACCAAACACAGTTAACGCAAACACCGCTTCAAACATTACATAAATGGGCGAATATGGCAGGTTTAAGTAAGGCGCAAACGGATAAAATACTTAAAAATAACAATCTGTTAAATGCAATTGTTGCTGATATGAAAAAAATTGATAAGATTTATAATTTAAAAGGTACGCCTTTGATTTATATTGGGACTACTCAGTACCAAGGAAAACTTAATAAAAAAGACTTTTTTGCCGAACTTGATAAAGTTGTAAAATAAGCAACCTTTTTTATTGACTATCATATATAAAAACAGTATATTTTACCCCGAGAATAAGCATTTGTTATGAAAAAACCAAACGATGACGACTTAAAATCTCTTAATGATTTGAATGATAAGATTAATGCAATCAAATCAAAGAATGTTGAAAAAGAAAAAGTATCAACAAAAGGGGTTGGCGTTGGAATGAAAATTGCAACAGATATGCTTTCGGGTTTATTGGTTGGTGTTTTTATTGGTTATCAACTGGATACTTATTTTCAAACAAAACCTTTATGGTTGATAGTATTTTTAATCATTGGTCTAGGTGCTGGCATACGCAATGTTATGAAAACAGCAAAACGCCTAGAAGATGAACGAAAAAATATTAATAAATAAAGATTGATAGAAAAGGAAATAAAATGGCAAGCCCATTAGAACAATTTAGAATTAATAAGCTTATTTCAATAGATGTAGCAGGTGTGGATATTTCTTTCACAAATTCATCATTATGGATGGTAATTACAGCAATTACAGCGGTTACATTCTTTATGGTTGCAACTTCGCAACGCAAAATAGTTCCAGGTCCATTCCAAGCTTTCGCTGAAAACTTGTTTGATACGGCTGGTACAATTGTTTCTGATAATGTGGGCAGTGGCGGTAAACCATTCTTCCCATTTGTATTTTCATTATTCATTTTCGTATTATTCGGTAATTTACTTGGTTTAGTACCAGGTGCGTTTACATTTACAAGCCATATTGCCGTAACAGGTGCAATGGCGGTTATCATTTTCACATTTATTACTTTACTTGGAATATTTAAACATGGGTTTAAGTTCTTTAGCTTATTTTTCCCATCGGGTGCGCCAATTGTTTCGGCACCAGTACTTGTTCCAATTGAAATAGTATCTTATTTTTCACGCCCTGTGTCATTAGCCGTTCGTTTGTTCGCAAACATGGTTGCAGGTCACGTATTATTAAAGGTAATTGCTGGTTTCGTTGTTTCACTTGGTGCAACATATGTTTTACCGGGTATTGTACCATTCTTTGCAGTGGTGGCAATTACTATACTTGAAATAATGGTAGCAGTAATCCAAGCATATGTTTTTGCAATTTTAACATGTGTTTATTTACACGATGCTATTCATTTACATTAATTAGTTTTTTTATTGATAGTTTAACAAATTATTGATATGTTAGGTTTTTATTTAAGCAACTAAGAAGATAGAGAAGGAAAAATCTTATGGAATTAGAATCTGCTAAATTAATCGCTGCTGGTCTTGCAGCTTGTGGTTTAATCGGTGCCGGTGTTGGTGTTGGTAATGTATGGGCAGCATACATCACTGCTATTTCACGCAACCCTGCGTCTAAAGAAGAAATCGGTGCATTCATCTGGATCGGCTTCGCCGTGACGGAAGCTGTTGGTCTATTCGCACTTATCATTGCATTCATGGCAATGTTTGGTTAATAAATTTTCCCCTTAATCATTTTGGTTAAGGGGGCTTTTATTATTTAGATAAGGTTTCAAAAATGCCACAATTAGAATTCAGTACTTGGATTGGTCAAATCTTTTGGTTACTAGTAATATTTGTTACTATGTATGTTGTTATGACTACTTTCGTAGTTCCTAGAATGCAATCTATTGTTAGCCGTCGCGAACAAAAGATTTCTGGGGATTTAAAAAGAGCTGAGGAATTAAAAGCCGAAGCTGAAAGTATTCTTGAACAATGTAAAGAACAACTAGAAGAAGCAAAGGTTGAGGCTGAAGAAATTATCGCAAATGCGAAAAGTAAAGCGCTTGAAGCTCACAAGAAAGAACTTGATGAATTCAACGAAAAGAATAATAAATCAACTGAAATTGCATTAGAAAAAATTAAAACAGCAAAAGAAAACGCTGTTAAAGATATTGATAGCTTGGCTATTTCTATTTCTAATGAAGCACTAAACAAAGTTGTTGGTGTTAAAGTTGATGAAAAAGAAATTGCTAAAGCAATTAAATTGGTTAAATAGGAATTATTATGGAAACATTATTAGTTAATCCTAGTTTTTGGGTCGCAATCGGTTTTGTAACAGTGGTATTAATCATTGTGTTTAAGGCACGCGGTGCGGTTATGAATTCATCTTATGACAGAATTCAACGAATTACTGATGAAATTGCTGGTGCTGAAAAAGTACGCGAAGAATCACAAAGCTTACTTGTTGAACAAGAAAAGAAATATCGTGACATTGTCAACGATTCAAAAGAATTTGTTGAACAATCTCGTGAAGAAGCAAACGCAATCAGCAAAGAAATTAAAGAAAACACAAAGACTTCAATAGAAGCGGCAAAACACCGTTCGGCTGATGCCATTACAAGGGCAGAAGTAGAAGCAGTATCTGAAATTAAGCGAATGGCTTTTGAAAAAGCATCTGTTGTTATTACTGAAATTGCGAAATCAAAAGAAGTAAGCGACAAAGTTATTGATAATTCTGTTGGTGATATTAAAGGGTTTAAGAAATAATGGCTGTTAAAAAAGCAAAAGCTAAAAAATCAACTGCGAAAAAAGCACCTGCTAAAAAGGCATACAGATTTATCACTGGACCTGATGACAGTGAATTTTGTGCAAGGGTTGCCCAAGCATTGGAAGATGGCTATGTGTTATACGGGAATCCACAACACACATACAACAAAGCAAAGAAAATGATGTATTGTGGACAAGCTGTCATATTAAAGAAATATAAATAATAAAAAAGGTCGTTTAAAACGACCTTTTTTTTATGCTTATGATTTTGATAATCCAATTTTAATAACTGATTTACCGATTTTGATATCTTCGCTTATGAAATCACCGCTTGCATCTGTAATGTTTAATTCATTTGCAAGAACTTCTGATTTAATAAAGTCATTAAATTGGTTAATTGCCCCAGTGATTGTTTCATCAGTATTAATTGTTAATACAATACGGTCGCTTACATCAAGGTTTGCGTCCTTACGCGCGTTTTGTACCGCACGGATAACATCACGGGCAAAACCTTCGGCTTCTAGTTCTGGTGTGATTTCCGTATCAAGGATAACAACACCCATACCGCCTTGCATTGTTTGTGCCGCCATACCTTCGGTTGTTTGTAATCGCATTGTGTAATCATCACCGCTTAATTCAACGCCTGCAACTTCCACATTGCCGTTATCAAGCATTGTGTAATTACCAGCCTTTGATTGCATCATTACATCTTTCATTTGTGAACCAAGGCGTTTACCAATTGTTGGGTTTACAACCAATTGCATTGAGCCATATTTTTCCAGTTCTGAATCAATAACGATTTCTTTTACATTTACTTCTTCTTTTAAGATATCTGCAAAATCAGATAACCTATCAGAATTTGATACCACAACAGTCATTGTTTTTAATGGTTGTCTTACGCGTAATTTATGTGTTTCACGCACGCCAAGGGCTGTTGAACAAGTTTCACGCACAATGTCCATTGCATTTGTTAATGTTTCATCTTGTGGTAATTGTGATACATCCGCCCAATCAGCAAGGTGTACAGATTCATTACCAGTTAAACCAGTGTAAATCTTTTCCGCTAGCATTGGTAAGAATGGTGCAGAAATTTTACACAGAGTTTCAAGTACCGTATACAGTGTATCAAATGCATCTTGGTCACCGCTCCAGAATCTTTCCCTTGAACGGCGAATATACCAATTGTTCATAGTGTCTAGGAATTTGTGAATTTCTGTTGTTGCGCTTGCAAGGTGTAAATTATCCATATGCGTTTCAACCAATTCAGCGGTTGTTCTTAATTTTGCTAAGATATATGTATCAAGCACATTGCTTGATGCAGTAATTGATTTTGCCTTAATACCATCTGCATTTGCATACAGGGTAAAGAAGTAATAAGCATTCCACATTGGAATGTTAACTTGTCTTACTGTTTGTCCAATACCTTCACCTTTAAGGTCAATGGCTAAGTCGCCACCATTCATAAGTGGGCTTGCAACCATATACCAACGCATTGCATCAGAACCGTGTTTGTTAAACATATCCACTGGGTCTGGATAATTGCGTAATCTTTTTGATAATTTTTCGTGGTTTTCATCCAACACAACACCGTGACAAATACAGTTCTTAAATGGTGCACGGTCAAACAGGGCAGTTGACATTACCATAAGAGTATAGAACCAACCGCGGGTCTGTGCCACATATTCCACAATGAAATCACCAGGGAAGTTATTTTCAAACCATTCTTTGTTTTCAAATGGGTAATGCATTTGTGCAAATGGCATTGAACCAGATTCAAACCAACAATCAAGTACCGCTTCCACGCGACGCATTGTTGATTTACCCGTTGGGTCATCTGGATTAGCCCTTGTTAAATCATCAATATGTGGACGGTGCAGACTTTCAGGTTTTTTACCAAAGTCTTTTTCCAGTTCTTCTAGTGAGCCATATACATCAATTCGTGGGTATTGCGGGTCATCCGACATCCAAACTGGAATAGGGGCGCCCCAGAACCTGTCCCTTGAAATGTTCCAATCTTTTGCATTTTCAAGCCATCTGCCGAATTGACCATCTTTGATATGTTCTGGAATCCAGTTAATACCTTGGTTCAATTCAACCATACGGTCTTTAAATTCGGTAACCTTTACATACCAACCATTAATTGCTTTGTAAATGATTGGTTCGTCCGTACGCCAACAGTGTGGGTAATTGTGGACATAAGTTTCAAAACGGATTAATTGCCCCGCTTCACGCAGGCGTCTTGCAATGTCTTTGTTTGTTTCAAATACATGTTGCCCTGTGTAATCAGAAACTTCCGATGTAAACAGACCGCGACTGTCAACGGGAACAACTAATTTAATTCCTGCATCACGACAGGCTTCCATATCAATTTCACCAAAACCTGGTGCCATATGTACACAGCCCGTACCTTCGCCGTCTTCAACCCAATCAGTTGCAATTACACGGAATGCGTTTTCGTGTCCCGCAAAGTAATCAAATAATGGGGTATATGTTGCTTCGTTAAGTTCAGAACCTTTGATAGTCTTTGTTTGTTCAAGACCTAGTTCTTCAATCTCTTTTGCATATTTACCAAGTGCACCAACAGAAAAGATATATCGTGCTTCAGCATTTTCCATAAACGCATATTCCATTTCCGAACCAACCGCAAGGGCAAGGTTTGACGGCAATGTCCATGGTGTTGTTGTCCACGCACATAGATAAGTTGTTTTGTCTTGGTCGTTTAATTTGAAACCAACAGTAACGGTTGGGTCTTGTCTTTCACGGGTTGCGTTATCCATACGGATTTCAAAGTTTGAAAGTGGACTTTCAACCGCCCAAGAATATGGCACAACGCGGTAATCTTCGTAAATTAAGCCCTTGTCCCATAATGATTTAAATGCCCAAATAACAGATTCCATATAGCCAGAATCCATTGTTTTATATGAATTTTTAAAGTCAACCCAACGGGCTTGGCGGGTAACATATTTTTCCCATTCGTCCGTAAATCTTAAAACAGACTTTTCACAGTGTTTGTTAAAGTTATCAATACCGTGTTCAAGAATTTCTAAGCGACCAGATACTTCTAATTCTTTTTCCGATTGTAATTCCGCAGGTAAACCATGGGTATCCCAACCGAAACGACGGGCAACTTTTTTACCCTTCATTGTTTGGTATCTTGGAATAATATCTTTTACATAACCAGTAACAAGGTGACCATAGTGTGGAAGCCCATTTGCAAATGGTGGTCCGTCATAAAACACGAAATCATTGCGTTTACCGTCAATTTCACTAGGGCGGTTATCGATTGATTTCTGGAATGTGTTATTTTCCTGCCAATAGCTTAAGATTTCTTCTTCTAATTCAGGGAATTTAACTGATGATGGTACTTCGTTGTAATGTTTTTCTGTCATTGCTATTTTTCTGTTTAAAAGTTGTTTTAAAATATTGGAATTTTATACAACATTTATGGCAAAAATACTAGCATTTTTACAAAAAATATAAAAACTTTGTGAAAAATGATTATTTGGTGTTGACTAAGTGGGGAAATCTATATATAAAAACGCTTATCAATAGTTTATTGGTCTGTAGCTCAGGTGGTTAGAGCGCACGCCTGATAAGCGTGAGGTCGGCAGTTCAAGTCTGCCCAGACCAACCAATAAAAAAGGCTAGGTTTCATACCTAGCCTTTTTTTTGTTTAATAGTTCGCGTCTGGAACTGCATCTTTTTTGGTTTTAACAAATTCCAATAGCTTTGCATCAATACCTTCATCAATTTCAGGCGCTTGATATTCGGCTAGCATTTTATTTTTGCGTTCATTTGCACGCACATCTAGGGTTTTTTCACCTTCTGATTCCCATTGTTCAAAGCTGTTTGAATCAGATGAAGAATAATTGTAAAATGCACTGCGGAAGTTTTCTTGTGTATGCGTGCAACCAAGGAAGTGTTGACCAACGCCAACTTCTTGCCACGAACCTTTACCTTTACCGTTATCTGACATATCAGGACCAGCAAGGAATTTCATATGACCTTCTGTTTGTTCTGCATCCATAATGAATTTTTCATAAGACATAACCAAACCACCTTCAAGCCAACCAGCAGAGTGAAGCATAAAGTTAACGCCCGCATTGGTTGCCGTTGATAATGTATTTGCCGCTTCGTATGCAGCTTGGGCATCTGGTAATTTTGCCGCATTTAAACCACCCCCAGAACGGAATGGAATATTAAGTGTGCGGGCAACTTGGGCTGCACCGTACAGAATTAATGAACTTTCAGGGCCACCAAATGATGGGGCGCCAGTTTGCAGGTTAGTTGTTGATGCAAATGTACCAAATACAACAGGTGCGCCTTTGCGAACAAGCTGTGTTAATGCCATACCAGACATTGCTTCGGCAACGATTTGTGTTAATGTGGCAACAACTGTAACGGGGCTCATTGCACCAGCCAAAATAAATGGTGAAACCACACAAGCTTGATTGTTTTTGGCATATACTTTTAATGCACCAAGCATTGTATCGTCAAATACCATTGGTGAATTGGCATTAATAAGGTTAATTACAACACAGTTGTTATCAACGAATTCTTCGCCAAATAAGATTTTACACATATCAACAGTATCTTGTGCGCGTTCTGGTGCGGTAACCGAACCCATAAATGGTTTGTCTGAATATTTCATATGTGCATAAACCATATCAAGATGTCGTTTATTTACTGCAATATCTGTTGGTTCACACACGGTACCGCCACTGTGGTTCATACCTGGTGACATATATGCAAGTTTTACAAAGTTTTGAAAATCTTCAATAGTTGCATAACGGCGACCATTTTCCAAGTCCCTTACAAACGGCGAACCATAAGCAGGCACATAAACGGTATTTGTACCACCAATTTGAACACTACGCTTTGGGTTGCGGGCGTGTTGTGTGAATTCAGCAGGGGCTGTCTTCAATAAATCACGAAGCATTCCTTTTGGAAATCTTACGCGTTCGCCATCAACATTTGCACCAGCTTTTTTCCATATTTCAAGGACTTCTGCATCATCACGGAAATCAATGCCAATTTCTTCAAGTAAATTTTCTGCATCGGAAATAATTGTATCAATTTGTTCCTGTGAATATGGATTGAAATAAGATATATTTCGTTTTGCATAAGCTGGATAATCGTTGTTTGATGTTGCTTCACCACGATTTCTGCCACCGCCACGGCGACTTTTTCTTGCTTCTTGTTCAGTCATATTCCTACCTTTTTTAAATATTAAATAATTTGTTTTTACAATTATGATTCTTATTCAAAAAACAAACATTTTTCAAGTCATATAATTATCATAATTACAGAATGTATTTTTTTTAAGATACAAAATGTCGTTTTTGGGACATTTTGCAAAAAAAAACATACTTTTTTGTTATGAATGTATTATTTTTTTTGACAGTAAATAAAATTATTGTTTAAAATCTAAAGGTTATAAAAATAAATGAGAGTAGGGGGCAAAATAATGGCAATAAAGAAACAGGCAAGAGCTGTTGTAATAGGCGGTGGTGTTGTTGGTGTGTCTATTTTATACCATTTAACAAAGTATAAAGGCTTTGAAGATTCTATTTTACTGGAAAGAACTGAATTAACAGCTGGTTCCACTTGGCACGCGGCTGGTTTATTACCATTGTTTAATATGTCGTATACGGCGGGTAAAATCCACAAACATTCAATTGATTTATATAATTCATTAGAAGAAGAAACAGGGCAAGAAGTTTCATTCCGTCAAACGGGCAACCTTCGCCTTGCAAGGAACCAAGACCGTATGGACGAATATAAGAAATATTGTGGTACAGCAAATACACTTGATGTTCCATTTGAACTTATTACCCCATCGGAAGTAAAAGAATTATGGCCACTTGCGGAAGTTGATGACTTAGTTGGTGCCCTTTATCACCCAACGGACGGTCACGTTGCACCTGTTGATGTAACACAAGCCCTTGCCAAAGGTGCTAGAAATCGTGGTGGTACAATTCACAATCAAACAGAAGTTGTTGATATCCAACAAAAAGAAAACGGTGAATGGGAAGTGTTCTATAAAACTAGTGAAGGGGCGGAAGGTTCAATTACTTGTGAACATGTGATTTCTGCGACTGGTAACTATGCCCGTCAAACAGCGGCAATGGTTGGACAACGAATCCCAGTAATTCCAGTTGAACACCAATACATTGTAACGGATGAAGTTCCTGAATTAAAAGAATACCGCGAATCTGGTGCCAAAGAATTACCAGTACTTCGTGAATCAGATGCACAATATTACCTGCGTGAAGAACGCCGTGGTTATATTCTTGGTCCGTATGAAAAGGGTGCCCCTGCACGATTTGCTGATGGTGTACCAACAACATTTGGTCAAGAATTATTTGCAGGCGACCTTGAACGCTTAATGCCACACGTAGAAGCGGCAATGAAACGCGTTCCATCGTTCAGTTCAGCGGGTATTAAAGATATTATTAATGGTCCAATTGCTTATACGCCAGATGGTAACCCAGTTGTGGGTGAAGCATATGGTCTTAAAAACTTCTGGTTTGCAGAAGGTTTCTCATTCGGGGTGACGGCTGCCGGTGGTGTTGGTCATTACTTAGCCGAATTAATTACACAAGGTGATACGGACTTAGACTTTAATCCAATTTCCCCACTTCGTTTTGGTTCATACACGGGCAGAAACTATACAATTGTTAAGAACGAAGAATGTTATGACCATGTATTCATTACACACTTTGAAGACGAAGAACGCCCAGCGGGTCGTCCACTTAAAACAACACCAGTTTATGATAAACTAAAAATGATGGGTGCTTGTTTCGGTGAAAGATATGGTTGGGAACGCCCGAACTGGTATGCACCAAAAGGTGTTGAACCAAAAGATATTAATTCATTCCGCCGTGCAAATTATCGCCCGTATGTGGCACAAGAATGCCAAGCAATGCGTGATAGTGCTGGTTTCCTTGACTTATCAGGCTTTACAAAGTTTGAAGTAACAGGTGTTGATGCACATAAATGGCTTGATTCTGTTGTGGCAAGTAAAGTCCCAACAGGAATTGGTCGTTCATCACTTGCATATATCCTTGATGAAACAGGTGGTGTTAAGCACGAATGGACAATTACCAAGCTTGCGGAAAATGAATACTATATTGTATCTGGTGCGGGTATGGAACGAATTGATGAAGATTTTATTAAACGCAACATTCCAACAAACGGCAAAGTACAGTACCGTAATGTAACAACACAATACGGTGTATTTGTACTTGCAGGTCCGAATGCTAGAAAGATTTTAGAAAAAGTAACAAATGCTGATGTTTCAAACGAAGGGTTTAAATGGCTTACGCAACAAACGATTGAAGTTGGTCTTGCCCCTGATATTCGTGCAATGCGTGTAAACTTTATTGGTGAACTGGGTTGGGAATTACACCACCCAATTGAATACCAAAACCATATCTTTGATAGATTATGGGAAGCAGGTAAAGAATTTGATATGCGACTTGTTGGTATCCGTGCAATGGAATCAATGCGTATTGAAAAATCATACCGTATGCCAGGACACGAACTTACAAGGGAATATACTGCACTTGAAGCAGGTATTGACAGATTTATTGATATGGATAAAAAGTTTGTTGGTAAAAAAGCCCTTGAAAAGCAACAAAAAGATGGCTTAACAAGAAAAATGGTGCAAATGGAAGTGTTCGGTCTTGAAGATCGTGATACCGCCCCAAATGAACCAATATTTAAAGGTGATAAAATGGTTGGTCGTGCCGCATCTGGTGCATATGGTCACAGAACAGACAGGGCATTTGCAATGTGTTATCTGGATATTGAACATACAAAGCTAGGTACGGAATTAGAAATGGAAATTTTAGGTGATAAATTTAAAGCAATGGTAATTGAGGAAAGCCCTTATGATCCAAAGAATGAAAGGTTAAGAAGTTAATGAGAATTTTAGTCCCTGTTAAAAGAGTAGTAGATGCAAATATGCAAATCCGTGTAAAGGCGGATAATACTGGTGTGGAAGATACTGGTATCAAAATGGCAATTAACCCATTTTGTGAAATTGCACTGGAAGAAGCGATAAAATTAAAAGAAGCAGGCAAAGCAACAGAAGTTGTTGCCGTTTCAATTGGTACAAAGGAAAGCGAAGAAGTTCTTCGTTCTGCATTTGCGATGGGTGCGGACAGATGCGTATTAATTGTTACAGAAGATAAACTTGAACCAATTGATATTGCAAAAACAATTGCAACAGTTGCCCGTCACGAACAACCAGGTTTAATTATTACTGGTAAACAGGCAATTGACGATGATAACAATCAAACAGGTCAAATGACTTCGGCGCTTCTTGGTTGGCCACAAATCACATTCGCTTCAGAAGTTAATGTTGATGGCGATAAGCTAACTTCAAAACGCGAAGTTGATGGTGGGATGGAAAATGTTGAAGCAACATTACCTGCGGTTATTACAGCGGACTTACGTTTAAACGAACCAAGGTATGCATCGTTACCAAACATTATGAAAGCGAAAAAGCGTACTGTTGAATCAGCAACTATTGAACAAATGGGTGTTGAAACAAAATCAAGAATTAAAATCGTTAAAGTAGAAGAACCACCAAAGCGTGATGCGGGTGTTAAAGTTGGCGATGTAAAAGAATTAGTTGAAAAATTAAAGAACGAAGCAAAGGTATTATAAGATGAGCGTATTAGTTATTGCAGAACACGGTGATGAAGGTTTAAAGACAGCTACATTAAACACAGTAACGGCTGGTACTAAACTTGGTAAAGTTGATGTATTAGTTGTTGGTAATGGTGTTAAGTCTGTAGCAGATGAAGCTAGTAAAATATCTGGTGTGGAAAAAGTTATTTTGGTTGATGATGCTATTTATAATGGCTTAACTGCGGAAAATGTATCTGCATTACTTGCAGATATGGCAGATGGCTATACACATATATTAGCACCAGGTACAACAATGGGTAAAGCTATTATCCCAAGGGTTGCCGCATTAAAAGATTGCCAACCAATATCTGAAATTATTGAAGTTATTTCTGAAAAATCATTTAAACGCCCAATTTATGCTGGTAATGCGATTGTTACAGTTGAAACAACTGATCAAATTGTATTTGCGACTGTTCGTACAACGGCATTTGACATGGCTGAAACATCAGGTTCTGCAAGCACTGAAGAAAAGGGTGCAGGGACTGATACGGGATTAACAAAATTCATTTCATCTGAACTTGTAAAATCAGACCGTCCAGAATTAACATCTGCAAAGATTGTTATCTCAGGTGGTCGTGCAATGGGTGATTCAAAGAACTTTGCATTAATTGATGCGGTTGCGGATAAGCTTGGTGCGGCTGTTGGTGCGTCAAGGGCTGCGGTTGATTCAGGTTATGCACCAAACGATTACCAAGTTGGTCAAACGGGTAAAGTTGTTGCCCCTGATTTATATATTGCGGTGGGTATCTCTGGTGCGATTCAACACTTGGCAGGTATGAAAGATTCAAAAGTAATTGTGTGTATCAATAATGATAAAGATGCACCGATTTTCCAAGTGGCAGATTATGGTCTTGAACAGGACTTATTTGAAGCATTGCCAGCATTGGAAAAAGCACTTTAAATGAAACTGTTTGTATATGAACATTGTCCGTATTGTGTCCGCCCAAGAGTTGTTCTTGGTTATAAGGGCATAGAATGTGATATTGAATATTTACTTGATGATGATATTGATGGTCACATTGAAAAAGTTGGTTCAAAACAAGTACCAATTTTACAAAAGGACGATGGTTCATATATGGCAGAAAGCCTTGATATCGTAAAGTACTTTGATTCCCTTGATGGCAATCCAATATTTAAAAAAACTTCTGGACGCAGTGATATTGAAAATATATTTAATGAAATGCGTGATGAATTCAGAACGCTAGTATTCAGTTATTTAGCCGAAGCAAGTTTTGGTGAATTAAAAACTGAATCAGCAAGACAACATTTTATTAACAGATACCTTAAACATATTAATGTTGATTCATTAGATGAAGCAATTTCAAAGCGACAACAACACAAACAAGTTGTTGAACAAACAATGATAAAGATGAATGATTTGATATATTCAAAAGAACATATCAGCGAAGGTGGATTATCTATGGATGATGTGGTTTACTTTGCTGATTTACACAGAATGTCTATTGTCCCAGATTTAAATATGCCTGAAAATGTAAGGGGTTATATGGAATATCAATTATCTAAAAATAATTGTAATATAGTGTATGTTTAAAATAACACCAAAAATAAAAGAATTTGAATTAAACGGCAGTTTTAATATTTCCAGATATGCACGAACTAGTATCGTGGTTATTCAAATTGAAATATTTAAAAACAATACTGTTGGTATTGGTGAATGTGTACCATACAAATACAATGGCGAAACGATTGAAAGTTTAATTGAACAACTTGACTTTGATGATATTGATTTAGATTGTGATGTTATTGATGGTCTTAATATTTACCCAACACTTAAAAATGGACTTACTAGTGCATACCTTGATTGGTGGGCAAAAAATGATAATAAACCAGTGTGGGAATTATTAAATGTAAAGAAGCCAGACAATGTTTTAACGGCTTATACATTATCCCTACACAGCCCTGAAAATATGGCAAATGAAGCCATAAAACATGCCGATAAACCATTGTTAAAATTAAAGCTTGGTGGTGATGGTGATGTTGAACGAATTAATGCGGTAAGAAATGCTCGCAACGATGCCCGTATTATTGTTGATGCTAACGAAGGTTGGAACAATGACAATGTGGCGGAATTAATTAAATGTTGTGAAAGTGCAGGGGTTGAAATGATTGAACAACCATTGCCAAAGGGACAAGATGACATTTTAACAAACCTTAAAACCGATATATGTATCGTTGCCGATGAAAGCTTTAACAATCATAACGATATTAATGATTTAATTGGTAAATACACAGGTATAAATATTAAGCTTGATAAAACAGGTGGCTTAATTGGTGCAATCAAATCATTTGAAATGGCACAAAAAAATAATTTAAAAGTTATGGTTGGTTGTATGATGGGGTCATCATTATCAATGGCACCAGCGGTAATAATAGCCAAAGATGCGGATTGGGTTGATTTGGATGGTTCGCTGTGGGTAAAAGAAGATGGTGAAACAATACAAATAAAAGACGGTGCATATATTCAAACACCTTCGTCAAACCTTTGGGGTTAAATTTACTTAGCTTCGCTTAATAATTTTTCTTTAACTGTTTTTAAATTTTCAATATCACCAGATGGGAAGCTATCAGCTTCATCCCATTCTTCTGCCTTATAAACTTTATCACCATATTTTACATATTGCAGGTTAAGACGGAATTCACCAAACCTTTGTTCCGTTGCTTCAATAGACACTGGAATAAAATACGGAATACCATCAAGCTTTATAAAATGAAAAGTTGGATAAGTTGATTTGTGGCTTTCGCCTTGGTCAAGTTCATCGTATGCGGAAATGTCGTCTTGCTTATCCAATCTGTGGAATTCAACTAAACAAGATGTGGCTTTACCACTTGCAATGTTATAGTTATCGGCTTTTAACACTTTGCTAGTTGTTGATTTTGATTTTGCTTGATACAGGTAATGATTTGTCACAATCGTCATATCAATATCACATTTGCCATTAAACTTAATTTGTTGCATTAATGTTAAGATGCTTGAAATTGGGTCATTTGCTTTTGCCAATGGATTACCGGGAAGGTCGGCAATGTCAACGGCTTCTGGGTCTGGGTATTTTGTAATGGTTGTATGCCCATTTTCATCACGCTTTAATACGGTATAAGTATCACCAAAGTTTGAAGTTGATGAACTTACTTGGCTTTTAAATTGGATTTTATCATCAATAATTTTACCCTTTGATTCAGTCACAAAATTAAATGCGGTAACAAAGCTTGCAAGTCCTTGTGAAAAGATAAATGCCTTAAATGAATAATCATTGCTTTCAGATATTTTTAATTCCGCTTTAGCATCCGCCACATTAAGACCGCCTACATACATACCATAACCGAATTCAACAGTCTTGTTTGCATAAGCAGGGTTAATAAATAATCCAATAAAAATAAAGGCAAATAATTTTTTAATCATTTGCCTATTATATTTTAAAATTGATTTAAGTTAAAGATTAATCTTTATAAATCTTTGGATTAAAGTAATCACGTAACCAATCACCTAATAAGTTTACCGCAAGAACAAGGACAACTAGTACTAAACCAGGGATAGCTGTAATCCACCAAGCACCTGAGAATATATATTCAAAACCAGATGAAATTAATGAACCAAGTGATGGTTTTACAACTGGCATACCAAGACCAAGGAATGATAATGATGCTTCTGTAATAATTGCTTCGGCAATTTGTACTGTTGCAATTACTAGGATAGGGCTAAGAC
Organism: Alphaproteobacteria bacterium; assembly: GCA_049615605.1. Taxonomy (GTDB): domain Bacteria; phylum Pseudomonadota; class Alphaproteobacteria; order JAQWUY01; family JAQWUY01; genus JAQWUY01. The sequence continues at coordinate 24,999 of JBMZFW010000008.1, forward strand.
AGTTTGGTAAAATATGTAAAAACATAATTCGTTTTGTTGAAATGCCCATTACTTTTGCTGCTTCTACATATTCTTTTTCTTTTTCTGCTAGCACAGATGAACGAACTGTACGGGCAAACTTTGGCCATTCAGCAATACCAATTACCACAATTAAAATAAACATTGCTAGCTTTGAATACATTTCCATACCAAAAATTGATTGGAATATGGCAAGAACGATAATCGCAACCATCATTGTTGAGAATGATAATTGAATATCGGCAATACGCATAAGAAAGTTATCAACACGACCACCGCGGTATCCCGCAATAAGGCCAAGTGTGATACCAAGAACCATTTGAAATGCAACCGCACAGAAACCAATGATAAGTGAAGTACGCATACCATACAGAATTGTTGATAACATATCACGACCTTGTGCGTCTGTACCTAATAAGAATTCCATAGTACCTTCATCTTCGTTCCACGCTGGTGGAAGTTGTGAATTCATAATATCCAATGTTTCTAAATCATACGGATTGTGTGGGGCAATTAATGGTGCTAAGAATGCATTAATAAACAGGAATAAAACGATTATACCCGAAACAAATGCAACTTTATCTTTTGAAAAGCTGTACCAAAAATCAGATTGCTTAAATTGTTCTAGTTTCTTTAACATTTTAAATCCTTATTTATTCTTAGTTAAGCTAACAGTTGGGTTGATAATTCCGTATAACAAGTCAACAAGTGTATTTGTAATTACGAAAATTAAACCAACAACCATAAGATAGGTTGTAATTAATGGAATATCCGAACGCTTTACCGCTTCAAGGAACATAAAGCCCATACCAGGCCATTGGAATACAGTTTCCGTTAAAATTGTATATGCAACCATTGTACCAATTTGGAAACCGCCAACTGTGATTACAGGAAGCATTGTGTTCTTTAAGGCGTGCTTATAATAAACCGTTTTTGGTTTTAAGCCCTTTGCCTTTGCAAAGCGAACATATTCAGATGATAATACTTCCAACATTTCCGCACGGATAAGGCGAATGAATAATGGAAGCATAATTGACGACAGCGAAACCGCTGGTAATATAATGTGTAATAAACCGTCTTTTGTAAGGTAATTTGTGTGCCAGTATCCAAATACATGGACAACTTCACCACGACCAAAAGATGGCAATAATTCAAGGTTAATAGCAAAAATGAAAATAAGCATAATCGCTGTTAAGAATACTGGAATTGAAAGACCAAGCATACTAACGCTCATAACAATTTTACTAAATAAAGCTTTTGGGTGTATTGCACTGTAAACCCCAAGTGGAACAGACAGTACGACAATAATTAATGTTGATGCAAATACCAATTCCAATGTTGCTGGAAGCTTTTCAAGGATTACATCAATAGCAGGTCTTTTAAAGAAATATGAAGTTCCAAAATCACCCTGTACCGCATTGCCAATAAAACGCATAAATTGCACAAGGAACGGGTCGTTTAATCCCAGTTTATCACGAATTGCTTCGCGTTCTGCTTCGCTTACGCTCATACCAGATAATTCACGCATTGGGTCACCAAGGTTGCCTTGGATTGAAAATGCAATGATACTGATTACAAACATTACGATTGAAGCTTGGATAATACGATTTAATAAGAACTTTAACATTTTTTAAAACCTTTATTTAAAAAATAGGGCAGGGATTAACCCCGCCCTAAATTTTGTAGACTATTTCTTAATAACAAGATTTCCGAAGTATGGGAAGTTCATGTTGTTTAAGATAGATTCAGCATTAACGCCTTTTCTTTCCGCCCAAGCAAGGTTTTGCCAGTGTAATGGAACGAATGCAGCGTCTTTGTACATAATTGCTTCTGCTTTTTGTAACATAGCACTACGCTTTTTCAAGTTAGTTTCAGCATTTGCTTTGTTTGTTAAAGCATCAACTTCTTTGTTACAGTATTCATTAGCATTGTATGCACCAATACCAGTTTCTTTGTTTGGACACATAGTTAGGTATTCGTTGAAGTTCGCAGAATCTTCTGTATCAGAGTGCCAGCCAATCATCATCATATCAGCAGCTCTTTCATCAAACTTAGGCCAGTATTGTGCTTTTGGCATAGTTTTAAGTTCTACTTTGATTTTGATTTTAGCAAGCATACTTGCAACAGCTTGTGCGATTTTAGCATCGTTTACATAACGGTTGTTAGGTGCCATCATAGTTAACTTGAAACCATTTGTATAGCCAGCTTCTTTCATTAACTTCTTAGCTTTCTTAAGGTTGTAACGAGGATCTAAATCTTTGTTGTAACCTTGGTAACCCGCAGGTGACATTTGACCAGCTGGAGTACCGAAACCTTTAAGGATTTTCTTAACGATAGCTTTGTTGTTAATTGCGTGAACGATAGCTTGACGAACTTTAACATTTGATAATGCTTTGTTCTTTTCTTGGTTCATGTGGAATGTAATAATTCTTGTACCAGGAAGTGTAATAAGCTTAGTTTTCTTGTTCTTTTTGATTAACTTGAAATCAGTTGGTGCAACTGGTGCGATGAAATCAACATCACCAGATAATAATGCAGCCGTACGTGTACCGTTTTCAGAAATCGGTGTAAGAATAACTTTTGTTACGTTACCTTTTTTCGGGTCCCAGTAGCCTTTGAACGCAGTGTAAACAGTTTTAACACCTTGTTGGCGTTCTGTTACTGTGAAAGGACCAGTACCTGATGAATTCTTAGAAGCAAAGCTGTCGCCTGCTTTTGTGATTTCATCTTTACCAGCATAGAACTTAGAATCCATTGGGAATACATAAGTCATAGTGTTGATAAGTAATGGGTAAGCTTTTTCTGTTTTGATTTCAATTTTGTAATCATTGATAACTTTAACAGAGCTAATTTGAGCGAAGATTGCTTTAAAATCAGGTGATTTTTGTAATCTTTCAATCGTGTACTTAACGTCTTTTGCTGTGAATTTGTTACCACTGTGGAATTTAACGCCTTTGCGTAATTCAAATACCATAGTTGTATCGTTTACACGCTTCCAGCTTGTTGCTAGGCGTGGGTCAATACCGTGTTCTTTGTTCCAACGCACTAATGGATCAAATACCATGTGAGAGTGCTGTAACATACCAGCTGATAACTGTTCGTGGATATCAAGTGTTACTGGATCCGCATCATATGCAACTTTTAATGTTTTTGCGTTTGCAACAGAAAACACTAAAGAAGCGGCGATAACAGAACCTAATAGTTTCTTAAATAGTTTCATTTTATCTCTTTCCTTTTGTTTTGTTTCTTCTAAGAAATCTAATAATAAAATTCCTTAAAAGGGGTTAAAGCCATAAACTTATTTTCCCGCCTTTAAATTATCAAGGGCTGGCATTAAGCTTAATAGCTCTGATGTGTATTGGTGTTTCGGCGATTTGAATATTTTGTTCGTATCCCCAACTTCCAATATTTTACCACTTTGCATAATTGCAATGCGGTCACACATTTGGCGTACAACAGGTAAATCGTGGGTAATGAATAACATTGTTAATCCCAATTCATCCTGTAAATCTTTTAATAAGTTTAAAATCTGTGCTTGGACTGATACATCAAGGGCTGAGGTTGGTTCATCACAAATTAAAAATCTTGGACGGCTGGCAAGTGCGCGGGCAATTGAAATTCTTTGGCGTTGACCACCAGAAAATTCGTGTGGGTATTTTTTACCTGCCATTGCACCTAAACCAACGTGGTCTAGTAAATCCGCAACAATTTGTGGAACTTGTGAAGGTTCTGCTAAGTTGTGGAATAAAATAGGTTCGGCAATAATATCGTAAACAGACATTCTTGCATTTAAACTAGAATATGGATTTTGGAAAATCATTTGAATATCTTGGCGATATTTTTGTCTTTCGCTTTCATTCATATCAGAAATCGTTTCACCATTGTAAATAATTTTCCCTTTGTACGGGTTGTATAAACCAGCAATCACACGGGCAAGTGTTGATTTACCAGACCCAGATTCACCAACAAGACCAAAGCTTTCACCTTTTTTAATTGTAAGGTTAATGTCTTTGTTGGCATCAATATAAACACGGTTCTTTTCAAAGAATGCATCTTTAATTTTAAAACGCAATGAAGCATTTTTAATTTCCATAATGTTCGTTTTGTCTTTTTTATCTGTCTTTTCACCAAGCCAGTGTTTTTTAACATTAATTTTTGGAAGGTTCGTATCACCAGCTTCAATATAGTCAACAAGCGGGAATCTTTTTAATTTCTTTTTAGATGGCGGAACTGCCGAAATTAAAGATTTTGTGTAATCAGCCTTTGGTTTGTTAAGGATTTGTTTCGTTGTACCAACTTCCATAATCTTACCGCGGTACATTACAACCACTCTGTCAGCGGTATTTGCAATAACACCCATATCGTGTGTTACAAGCATCACACCAACTTTGCGTTTTTTACACATATCTTTGATAAGGTCTAAAATTTGATCCTGAATCGATACATCAAGTGCCGTTGTTGGTTCATCGGCAATAATAATTTCTGGGTCACAAGAAAGGGCAATTGCAATTACAACCCTTTGACGCATACCACCGGAAAACTGGTGTGGATATTGTTTAAGGCGTTCTTCTGGGTGTGGAATGCCAACTTGTTGCATAAGTGAAAGTGCTTTTTTGTCAGCTTCTTCATTTGAAAGACCAAGGTTCTGTACAATTGTTTCACGCAATTGTTCGCCAACTGTAAATAATGGGTTAAGCGAAGTCATTGGGTCTTGGAAAATAAAACCAATACGTTTACCGCGAATTGCACGGATTGCTTCGTCATCATATTTTGAAATGTTTTCTTTATCCAAAAGAACAGTTCCCGATTTAACACGACCTGGTTTTGCAAGTAATTTTATAATTGCATTACCAATTGTTGATTTGCCAGCACCAGATTCACCAACAACCCCAACGATTTCACCGGGTTTGATTGTAAATGAAACATCTTGTGTTGCCTTATGAACATAGTTTCGCATTGGAAACTCAATGTTTAATTTTTTAATTTCTAACAATATACTATCTTCTCTATCAAGCTTAAATTTTTATATGAATATATAAATATTTGAATTGGTGTTTTTTATACACTAAATAAAATGTAAATACAAGGTGTAAATGCTAAAATTATTTTATTTTTTGTGAAATACTGAACAGGGCAATTGCAGCCGCATTTGAAACATTAAGGCTGTCAATAACTTCGTCCATTTTGGGTGTGTTAATGTAAACAATATCATCACAAGATTCTTTGGTTAATCTTCGCATACCTGAACCTTCAGACCCCATAATAATTACTGTTTTTGCAGATACTTTGTAATCGTTAAGGTCGGTTTGACTGTCACCATCAAAACCAACAGACCAATATCCATCATCTTTTAATAAATCAATACAGCGTTTAAGGTTGTTTACCTTAATATATGGAATTCTGTCCAATGCACCAGATGCTGATTTGGCAAGTATTCCCGTTTCATTTGGGCTGTTTTTATCCGTTGCAATAACCGCATCGGCACCGAACAGGCAAGCCGAACGCATAATTGCACCAATGTTATGTGGATCGGTGATTTGGTCAAGGATAACCACGATTGATTTATCTTTGCCTAATATGTCTTCCACCGCTAATGTATCAAGTGGTTTAACTCTGGCAAGGATACCTTGGTGAATGGCATCGGCTTGGCAATAATTAACCGCAACTTTATTTAAATCTTTTTTATCAAATATTTTTAAATCAATATTGCTGTCGGTAATTGTTTTTTGTAATTTGAAATCAAGTTCAGAAAATGTATCTTCTGCAACAACAATTTCAAAAATCTTTCTATCTTCATTTTGAATTGCCGATACAACAGGGTGCAGTCCATACAACCATAATGCATTACCTTTGTTGTTTGGCTTTGCATTTGAATGATTATTTTTATTGTTTTGTGAATGTTTTTTATTCTTCATATTTTCTATATATACTGAATAAGAAACTTTTTAAATATTTTTTTTAAAAAAATCAAAAAATACTATTGACTATAATGCAAATAAAAACTATAAACTGCTTATTGTTATTAGAAATAATAACTATGGAGGGATGCCTGAGCGGTTAAAAGGGGCGGACTGTAAATCCGTTGGCTATGCCTACGTAGGTTCAAATCCTACTCCCTCCACCATATTTATCCATTTTGATGGACAGTTATCTAATAAAGCCGATTTGGTCACTTACTTTTTGTAAATTCTCAATCGGCTTTATTGATTCCTGCCTCATCAAAATTGATTTGAGCGGTCTTTACCATACCAAGTGAATATACCAAAATCCATACGGTTAAAGAATTTATCTAAACCATTCATAAGCCAATACATAGCCCAGTGAAATATAACTAAATTTGCAATTGTAAAATATTTTTTCATTTTTATTCTGCTTATTATTGAAAAAATAAAACTTTATTTATTAAAGTTTCTTGCTGTACTTATTCCATAATAATAGGGGGATTACAATACCAAACATTGCACCGATAACAACATCACCCAACCAGTGGGCTGATAATACGACCCTTGAAAGACCACTTGCTATGGCAATTGTCATAAATACATATTTATATTTTGGAAAGAATAAACATAATAATATGGCAACTGTGAATGATGTTTGTGTATGTCCCGATGGCATTGATGTGTAATCATAAGTATTATCAAAATAAAATGGGTTAAATGTGTATTCATTATTATTAAGCCACATATTTGGACGACTTCTGCCAATAATAAATTTTGATATATATGTAATAATTGTTGTAATGAACATTGCCATTAATGCAAAGCTTGTTTTTTTTGTTAAACAGTTCCTTTTTGCTATTAATGAATAAACCAGTAACAAAATAATTAATGCATAAGAATATTTTGCATCACCAATAAGGGTGATTAATTCCGCTGATTGTTTAATGAAATCTGTTCTATTTGCTTCAATATATGTATTAAGTTGTATATCAATATTAAAGTAAGAAAACATTGCAAAAATAACTGAAATTACAATGTAAAATATTAAGGCTTTGTTATTCATATTTATCCCTTATTTATTAACACTATAATAATGTATAACAGACTGTGTGATAAAAATAAACTTTTTACTTGCAAGATATACAAGTTATGTTATAAAAATCTGCAATACATTATTGATTTTAGGTTGATAGTGTATGCCAAGATTGGCGGTGCGGGTGTAGCTCAACGGTAGAGTCCCAGCCTTCCAAGCTGGTTGTGTGGGTTCGATTCCCATCACCCGCTCCAATAATTTTGGTATATGTTTTAATTTGTAAAATTGTAAATTAGTTTTTTATAAGGAATTATATTATGAGTAAAGAAACTTTTGATCGTTCAAAACCCCACGTAAATGTGGGTACTATT
>JBMZFW010000009.1:0-29258 GCA_049615605.1 Alphaproteobacteria bacterium
GTAAAATTTAAGTCTGTCTTTGTTAAAGAAATTAGATAAGCTTTGATAAAACATACAACGCCCAGCCAACAGTTAAGATAATCCAAAAGAATACACCCACCGCACCCAAGTCTTTTACTTCTTTGGTGAATGGATTAATTGAGCTATCAATTTTATCCGCAATGCGTTCAAGTCCAGTATTCATTGCTTCGGCTGAAAACATTGCAAGTGATAGCCCGCCAAATATTGCCAAATCTTGGCACGACGCACCCATATAATAAAGCACGCCAAATGCAATTGCCACAAGAACAACTTCTTGACGGAATGCTTCTTCTTTCCATAGGTATTTTAAACCTGAATAAGAAAACTTCATTACTTTAAAAATGCGAAATATACCGTGTTTCATTATTTATCCTTTATATAACCTGCATAGATTGAACCAGAAATATTGTGTATTAAACTAAACAATACACTAGGGATTGCAACTATGCCATTAAAATATTTTAATGCAAGACCAACTGCTAGTCCAGAATTTTGCATTGCAACCTCAATCGCAATTGTGCGGGCAATGTATTTGTCACTAAACAGTTTCATTGCTAAATAATAACCAAGCCCCAAACCGATTAAGTTATGCAAGATAACCGCAATATACAGGCTGGTATTAATAGTTCCAAATTTTGCTTGGTTTAATCCAACAACAATCGCAATAATAATGATAATTGAAACTTGTGAAATTAATGTTGAAGATTTTTCAATAAATTCAACAGACGATTTTTTATTATCAATAAGTGAACGAATTACCAAGCCAATGATTACTGGAATAAATACAATTTTTAATAAACCAAAAATCATACCTTGTACTGGAATATGCAGTGTGCTTCCCATATATAATTCTAATAATAACGGTGTAACCAGTATTGATAATAATGTTGAAACCGCAGTCATTGTAATTGACAATTCAATACGACCGCCTGATAAAAAGCACATAACATTTGACGCCGTGCCACCAGCAACAGAACCAACAAGAACCATTCCCAATATTGTATCATTATCAAAACCAAATCCAACCCCAATCAAAAATGCACTAAGTGGCATTACAATAAATTGTAATAAGACGCCTAGTAAAATTGGTTTTGGTTGTTTAACAATTCTTTTAAAATCTGTGAATGTCAAAGTAAGTGCCATTGATAACATAATTATAATTAACAATGGAATAATATAAGGCTTTGCCCAAACAAAGTATTCTGGGGCAAAGTATGATAATATCGATATTAATAAAACCGATAAACTGAACTTCATTATCTTAATATTCCGCCTGTTGCCTTAATAACGCTGTCAACAATCTTAGATGACATTGTTTCAATATCTTCTTCTGACATTGTTTTCTTTGCATCTTGCATTGTTACATTAATGGCAATTGATTTTTTGCCTGCTTCCATTCCTTCGCCTGCGAATACATCAAAGATTGTAATATCTTTAATTACATTCTTATCAACATTTGCCGATTTAATAATGTCGCCAGCAGGTACGGTAATATCAACTTCAAATGCAAAGTCACGGTTTACCGCTTGGAATTGGCTTGGGTTAAATAATGGTCTTGATTTACCCTTATCCTTTGCAGGTGGTAATTCATCAAGGTTAATTTCAAAGCCAAAAGCCGAACCTTTAATACCAAGTTTTTTCATAACGCTTGGGTGAATTGCACCAAAGTGTGCAAGTTCAAATTTACCCATTTTTAACACACCTGATTGCCCTGGGTGATACCAAGATGGTGTATTTGTATCAACTTGTAAATTATCTGTATTAATTCCCATTGCATTAAGGGCTGAAATACAATCCGCCTTAACATCAAATACATCCGCTTTGCGTTGTTTTTCGTCCCAGTGCTTATCGGTCATATTGCCTGCACGGATACCACTTATTTTATTAATCTGTCCATTTGGTGAAGTATCTTTATAAGTACCGCCAACTTCAAATAAACCAATATCGGCAATACCGCGTGCCTTATTACGATTATATGCACCTAATAAGTTTGGTAAGATACTTGGACGCATACGATTTAAGTCCGCAGAAATTGGATTGATTAAATTAACATCTGAATAATCATTATCTGGCTGGCTAAATAAATCCGCATCTTTATCATTCATAAATGCATAAGTGATTACTTCGTTCATACCAACGCCTGCAAGTGCACGGCGGGCAAGACCAATTTTCTTTTGAAGCGGTGTTAAAATATTTTGTGACATATAAGATTCTTTTGGTAAATCAACCGCTGGAATTTTATCAAAGCCATAAATTCTTAATACTTCTTCAATTAAGCAATGTTCGCCTTCTACATCAGGACGGCGTGATGGAATTACGCATTCAATATCTTTACCTTTAACTGTTGGCTTAAAACCAAGGTCTGATAAAATTGTTTCGGCTTGTTTTACATCAACTTCAATACCGCTCCTTTTTGCAAGGTTGTCCATATTTAATGTAATTGTTTGTGGTTCAAACTTTGGCGTACCTGCACGGACTGTTTTATGTGCTGTGCCACCACAGATTTCCGTAATTAATTTTGTAGCCGCCTTAACACCGCCATCATTTGATAATGGGTTAACCGTTCTTTCAAAACGATAACGGGCATCAGATAAGATACCCAACTTACGCCCCGTATGGGCAATGTTAATCGGGTCAAAGAATGCAGATTCAATAAATACATTTGTTGTGCTTTCCGATACGGCTGAATCCATACCCCCCATAATACCGCCAATTGCGTGAACTGTTTTATCATCGGCAATTACCGTCATTGTATCATCCAGTTCGTATTCATTTTCGTCCAACGCAGAAATCTTTTCACCAGATTTCGCCGAACGAATTGTTAATTTATCGCCAACCTTATCCGCATCAAATGCGTGTAATGGACGCCCCAGTTCATACGAAACATAATTGGTAATATCAACAAGTGCAGTTTTTGGATTAATGCCAATTGCCGATAATCTGTTTTTCATCCAGTCTGGACTTTCAACATTTTTAACATCTGTAAATAATCTACCTGAAACAGCAGGTGCATTTTCAGTTGTAATATCCCAAGACATTTTACCATCATCACCGCTATCAATTTCAATATCTGCATAATGGCAATGTTTTAATTTACCAATACCTGCGGCTGCCAAATCACGGGCGATACCACGCACGCCAAGACAATCACCACGGTTTGGTGTAATTGCAATTTCAATCATTGGGTCATCAAGCTTTGCCCATTTAACATAGCTTTCGCCAACTGGTGCATCGTTTGATAATTCAATAATGCCTTCGCTGTCACCATTAAGACCAAGTTCTTCAAACGAACACATCATACCGCAACTTTCAACGCCACGAATGTTGCCCTTTTTAATTTCAAAATCACCCGCTGGAATGTATGTACCAATCGGGGCAAGAACAACTTTAATACCAGCCCTTGCATTCGGTGCACCACAAACAATTTGTAATGTTTCTGTGCCATTATTAACCGAACATACTTTTAACTTATCCGCATCTGGGTGTTTTTCAGCCGATGTAATTTCCGCAATTTTAAAACCAGATAATGTATCGGCAGGGTCAACAATTTCTTCAACCTCTAAACCAATCATTGTTAGTTTATTTGCGATTACATTTAATTCTGCATCTGTGTCTAAGTGGTCTTTAAGCCAAGATAATGTAAACTTCATTTTATTAACCCCTTATAATCCACGAACTAGTGATGGAATATCAAAACTAGTAAATCCATAATGTTCCAACCAACGCGCGTCCCCGTCAAAGAATGTGCGTAAATCTGGAATACCGTATTTTAACATTGCAATTCGTTCAATACCCATACCGAATGCGAAACCTTGATATTTATTTGAATCAATACCACAGTTTTCAAGCACATTTGGGTGAACCATACCGCAACCTAATATTTCAAGCCAATCATCACCCGCACCAATTTTTAAAGTCCCGTCTTTTCGTGAACAACCAATATCAACTTCTGCTGATGGTTCAGTGAATGGGAAAAAACTTGGGCGGAATTGTAATGGAACATCGTCCACTTCAAAATAAGATTCAACGAAGTTTTGTAAAACCCCTTTTAAGTGTGAAAAGTTTACACTTTCATCAATTACCAAACCTTCCACTTGGTGGAACATTGGCGTGTGTGTCATATCGCTGTCACAACGGAAAGTTCGCCCTGGGGCAATAATGCGAATTGGATTGCCTGCCTCTAAGTTTTCCTTTTGTGATTTCATTGTTCTGATTTGTACTGGTGATGTATGCGTTCTAAGAACCGCTGGGTCACCTTTTTCATCTTTACCAGTTGCATAAAATGTATCTTGCATTTGTCTTGCTGGGTGTGATGGTGGAATATTTAATGCTTGGAAGTTATGCCAATCGTCTTCTAAGTCTGGACCTTCGGCAACGGCAAAACCCATTTCGCCAAAGATTGCAACGATTTCTTCAACCGTTTGTGGAATTGGGTGTAATGTGCCAACACGACGCCCCCTTGGGCTTAATGAAACATCAACTGTTTCACTGGCAAGTTGTTCATTTAACTGTGCGTCTTTTAAAGTATTTGTTTTTTCATCTAGGATAGAAGTTATTTCGCCTTTAATTTGATTAAGGGCTTGTCCCATTTCACGACGGGCATCGCCGTCCAATTGACCAAGCTGTTTCATAGCTTCGGTAAGCACGCCTTTTTTACCAAGGGCACTAATTCTAATTTCTTCTAGTTTTTCAAGATTATCTGCACTGTTTATGCTGTTTATAATATCTTGTTTTGTTTGATTTAAATCTTGTGACATTTCAATTCCTATATAATAAAAAAGGCAACTTAGCCATATTAAACCAAGTTGCCTTTTTTTTCAATGAATTATGTACCTTATTTTAAAGCAGACTTGGCTTGTTCAACCAATGCCTTAAAGGCAGCAGGTTCATCATATGCAAGACCTGCTAGTACTTTTCTATCTAGTTCTACACCAGCTTTAGATAAGCCATTCATAAATGTAGAATATTTTAAGCCTTCGGCACGAACCGCTGCGTTAATACGCTGAATCCATAATGCACGGAATTCACGTTTGCGAACACGACGGTCGCGGTATGCGTATTGACCAGCTTTTTCAACCGCCTGCATAGCAACACGAATTGTGTTCTTACGGCGACCAGAATAGCCTTCTGCTTGTTTTAAAACTTTTTTGTGTCTAGCGTGTGTAGTTACGCCTCTTTTAACTCTAGCCATTTTATTTCTCCTTCAACCTTATTAACCGTTCGGCATTAAATATTTAGTGATATTTTTCGCATCACAATCACGCATAACCTGTGTACCACGGTTTTGACGCTTCATCTGTTGCGGACGCTTTGATGTGTTGTGAGAAAGAAATGCAGAAGCAAATTTTACTTTACCTGTTGCAGTCTTCTTAAAACGCTTCTTTGCAGAGCTGTTTGTTTTCATTTTAGGCATTTTAATTTCCTTTCATAGAAATGTTATTTAAAGCGTGCTAGGCAGCCAAAAATAGCCCAACAAACGCCGATAGAACACTTATATATAGAGATTCACTTAAAGAGTCAAGCAAATTACAGAGAAAACCATATATTTTATAGGAACTTAAAATTAATCATAAATGTTGAAGTATCAAAGATTTACAAACGATGACTAGGATTTTCTAGTTGAGTGCGTAAATCTGACGATAATTTAACATTTATGGTTAATTTTCTACTTCCAGTCTGTATATTCAGAATAATTTGCTCTTTCCTTAATTTCCGTTTCACCCGTACCAATCATTAAATAACCAATTGGTGTGTATTCGTCCACTGAAAGTCCCAAATCGTTCATAATTGACGCACCATTTGCTTGGTCTGGGAAAATGCTGTTAATTTTAACGCAATAACCATTGTTAATTAACGATAATTGCATACCGTATACTGCCATTGATGCAGAAGTAATAGATTCAATATCTGGAAACTTTGTAGCCCCTTTTTTAATAAATGCAAATACAAATGCACCAACACCACCAAAGTTTGCATCAAAATCTTCACGGGGCATTTTTTCCGCACGCGGTTTGTATAACATATCAAGGGCTTCATTTCGTTTGTCAAAATCATAAACAACAAAATGCATTGGATTTACCTTGCCGTGAATTGGTGTAGTCGTTGTTGTGGCTAATGCTTGCTTCAAATGTTCAGCCTTTACTTCGCCACCTGTCATTTTGTTTTGCATCGTTGATGAACGATTTTCTAGAAGTTGTTGTATTGACATAATCTTTCCTTTGTGTATCTTATGTTGTATATTGTTTGAATAACATATTAATTAAAAAGAACTATGATTGCAAAAAAATATTTAAAATTATCTGCTGTTTTAATAACAGGTTTATTTAGCTTTGATGTATCAATGGCCGAAACAAAGTCCGTTGGCGCAAGTACAAAGCTTGAAATACCTAGGTATGTTTCAACAAAATCAAAACCTGTTAATGTGCGAACTGGTCCAGGTCGCAGATACCCAATCCGTACTGTCTTTAAACAAAAAGTTCCTGTTAAGATTATTGATGAATATCTTGATTGGCGAAAGGTGGAAGACTGGGAAGGTGGAAATGGTTGGATTCACAAAGCACTTCTTACTGGTAAAAGACTTGGTACGATACAAGTTGCAACAACAAATATTTACAAATCTGATAAACCATCTGGTGTTATTGCCAAAGTGGGTGAATTTGTTGTGGTTAAAATTGATAGCTGTGATACCAAATGGTGCTATGTAAACTTACCAGACCACGATATCAATGGATACATTGACCAACGCCATATTTGGGGCGTTAAAGAAAATGAAAGAATTAATTAATTCTTAAAATACCATTTTTAATTTTAATTCATTTGGAATCAAAAAAGGGATGGCGACTACGACAAGTAGTCATTGAGCCATCCCTTTTGAAGATAACAGATAATTAAAATAAAAAATTATCTTCGCATTGCTGCCATAATGTTTAAAATATGTATAAACATTGAAACAAATGTACCATACAGCATAAACGCACCAAGAATAGCAAATCTTGATACCGCACCACCGCTTGGTAATTGGTAATACATATTACGGATCATTTGTGTTTCGTATGCTGTGATACCTGCTGATACTAGGACAACTAGTACTGAAATACCCAACGACATAACACCAGAACCGATAAAGATGTTTGCAACCATTGCAACGATTAAACCAATCATAGCCATCATAAAGAAACGACCAAGAACTGATAAATCACGCTTTGTTGCATAACCATAAAGTGATGCACCAGCAAACATAATTGATGTTGTAAAGAATGCGTATGCAATATCATATGCACCTTGTTGTGTTTGCAAGAAGTATGCAATCATTGGTGCCATCATCGCACCCCAAAGTGCAGAATAAACCCAAAATGCCATACCCGCTGCTGCGCGTGATTTTGTCATAATGATTTGCGGTGCAAACCAACCAAGACCAAGAACCGCCGCAAACAGAACCCATTTCATTGGACCCATTGCAATTGGAACAAGTAATGACGGAACAGACGCAACAATATAAGTCACGATACCAGTTAAACCAATACCCATTGACATTAATGTGTATACTCTGTTCATATATGAACGAAGACCCGCATCAACCGATGTTGATGTTGCCTGTGCTGTTTGATTATTCCAAACCATAGTTTTTCCCCTTTTTTTATTAAAAAACTTTAACAGTAATAATATAGTGATAAATCGTTTACTTTTCAAGTTTTTTAATGTATAAAGCAATTCAGTTTTATTTGGCACAGTACATTATAAGGAAAAAGATGATGAGTGATAAAAAACCATTCAACAAAGGCGACAAGCCTTTTAACAAAGACCGCAAACCTTTCAATAAAGATAGAAAACCTTTTGATAAAGACAGGAAGCCTTTTGATAAAGACAAACCAAACTTTAAAGGTCGCAAACAATTTACCAACAAATTAATTTCACCAAGACTTGGTGCTTTCTATTTACTAGAAGCTGCCCTTGTTGATAAAAAGCCACTGGAATTTGTGGAACACAGAACACTTAAACAAATTGACCCAAAAAACCGTGGGCTTGCCCGTATGATTGCATATACGGCACTGCGTCATAATGTGGAACTTGACTTATTAATAAATGAATTTGTGGACGAAGAAATCTTTACACCACAAGTGGAAATATTTTTAAAAGTTGGCTTAACACAAATCTTATATATGGATGTTGCCGACCACGCAGCGGTAAGTGAAACAATCAATGCGGTATTTGGTAAAGCCCTGCCAAGTAAAGGTATGATTAATGCAATTCTTCGTCGTGGGGTTGATGAAGGCAAAGATTTCCTTAAAGGTCATACAGATGTAATTAATATGCCAAAATATTTATGGCGTTCGTGGGTAAATACTTATGGTGAAAAACCAGCCCGTCAAATATTGGAAGTATTACAAACACAAGCCCCTGTTGATATTACGGTTAAGAAAGACCCTGAAACTTGGGCGGAAAAACTTGATGGTAAAGTTCTTCCAACTGGTGGGGTGCGTTTAAAATCAGGCGGTAAAATTGTAACGCTTGAAGGTTTTGAAACTGGCGATTGGTGGGTACAAGATTTATCTGCACAAATTCCCGTTCACTTAATGGGCGATATTGCCGGTAAAAAAGTTATTGATTTATGTTCTGCCCCTGGGGGTAAGACTTCACAATTATTAGCCCGCGGTGCAAAAGTAATTGCCGTTGACCACAACGAATTCCGTCTTAATAAAATGCGTGAAAATATGGAAAGATTGGACTTAAATGATAACCTTACAATTAAATTATCCGATGCGGTAAAATATCAAGTTGGCGAAAAAGCCGATATTGTATTATTAGATGCACCGTGTTCGGCAACGGGTACAATTCGTAAAAATCCAGACCTGCCATATATTAAAGATTCAGGTTTAATTTCTTCTGTGGCAAAATTACAACGCCAAATGTTAACAAAGGCAGTTGATATGGTAAAAGAAGGTGGTATGATTGTATTTGCTACTTGTTCATTACAACCAGAAGAAGGCGAACACCACTTAAAAGATTTACCAGAAGGTTTAAAAGTTTTGCCAGTGCGTCGTAAAGAAGTACCGGGGCTTGAAAAGGCAATTACACCAAAAGGTGTGCTTCGTATATTACCAACGATGTATGAAGATGGGTGTGATGGTTTCTTTATCGCAAGATTTATAAAAACTTAAATTGTTTTATTGAGTCTAGTATAAAAAAAGGCAATGCGTAGACTACGGATAGTAATTAAGCATTGCCTTTTGAATATAATAGACCAATAAAATTTATTATGCTATGGCTTCTAGTTCGTCGTCTGTGATTGATCCCGGAACAATAGTAATCGGCACATGGAATGAACCAATACCTTTGCCCATAAGGTATGAAATTACAGGACCTGGATTTGCGTCTGTTGCACAGGCGGCTAGTACGGCGATTGAAATAGATTTTTCTTCGCTTATAAGTTTTGCAAATTCTTCTGCAACATTACCTTCACGCATAATAATTTTTGGTGTTTCGCCCGTATGGCGTTGTACTTGTTCCACATATTTTTGGATTGTTTCTTTTGCTTCTTCTTCGGCTTCTTGTTTTGCAATTTCAGAAATTGCCAACCAGTTTTCACCGCCAGATGATGGTTCAATGATATAGGCAAGTGTTACATGACCACCCGTTGCATTTGCACGAAGACATGCGAATTTTAATGCCACTGTCATTTCATCACTATTGTCCACTAGGACTAAAAAGTTTGTTTTTGACATTGTTTATCCCCTATCAATATTTACACTAAATTATAGCATTAACCCGTATAATTTTCTAGCAATTTATTTAAATCTTCGGGTGTGTCAATTCCCACTGGAATTTCATTAACAAGGCAGGCGTTAATTGTCATTCCATTATCCATTGCGCGCATTTGTTCCAATGAACGGGATTTTTCATTTTCACTTGGCGGTAATGATATAAATTGCTTTAACGCATCTATACGATAACCGTATATACCAATGTGATGATAAAATGGCGCATTGCCCACTGCATCGCGTTTAAAGTCGGTTGCCCTTGCAATATTACCCGCATTAAAATCCGCATAACATTTAACCACATTTGGATTGTTTATTTCGTCTGTATCCGTTATTTCCGCACAAGCAGTTGATATATCGCTATCGTTAAGGGCATTTGCCACCGCACGGATTGTTTCCACATCAACGGTTGGAACATCACCTTGTACATTAATTACATTATCAACATCTTTTTCAATTTTTGTTAAGGCTTGGTAAATTCGGTCCGTACCGCTTGGTAAATCATTATCAGTCATTACCGCATTACCGCCATGTGATTTTACCGCATCAAAAATTTCCGTATCGCCACAAGCAACATATACTTCGCCAATATCAGATTTCAATGCTTGTTCCATCACACGAACAATCATTGGTTTACCTTTTATATCGGCTAGTGGTTTGTTTGGAAAGCGGGTTGCCTGCATACGGGCTGGAATAATAATTATATTTGTCATAACCATAATTTATATAATCATTATATATTTGTAAAGAATATTAAGTTTCTATATATTAACCATATGATATACAGTATTGAAATTTATTTACTTATCGTGTCAATAGCATTGTTTATTGATACATTCATTCCAGATTTTTCATTTGTTTGGAAATATGTAAAGCACCCTGTTGTTATATTGGGTTCATTAATATCTGTACTTGAAAAATTACTATATAACCAATCAAAGTTTAATGGTGGTTTATTATGGGTTATCATCATATCCATTTGGGGCTGTCTTGGTTTTATTGTTGAAAGTTTCCTTAGCCAATATGATATATGGGGAATGATAATAAATGGAATTATTGTTGTTATTACCATTGCCAGCTTTGCCCTTAAACACGCGGTAAAAAAAGTAATGGTTAATTTGGATAAAAACAATATTACAAAAGCAAGGCATTTTGTATCACACCTTTGTTCCCGTGATACAACAAAAATGAAAGCCGATGAATGTGGGCGTTCTGCATTGGAAAGCCTGTCTGAAAATTTCAGTGATGG
Source organism: Alphaproteobacteria bacterium (assembly GCA_049615605.1). Classification (GTDB taxonomy): domain Bacteria; phylum Pseudomonadota; class Alphaproteobacteria; order JAQWUY01; family JAQWUY01; genus JAQWUY01. The sequence continues at coordinate 11,029 of JBMZFW010000009.1, forward strand.
GGTTATTGCACCTGTGTTTTATTACTGCTTGTTTGGATTAACTGGGTTGTTTGTATACAAAGCAATTAATACATTGGATTCAATGGTTGGTTATAAATCAGATAAATACAAAAACTTTGGTTTTATTTCGGCAAAAATGGACGATGTGGCAAATTATATTCCCGCACGATTAAGTATGGTGTTTGTCGTTCTTGGTTCATTGTTTAATGGTAAAACAAATACAGCAAGTGCAATTAATACGGTTGTTAAATTTGCCCATACACACAAAAGCCCAAATGCAGGGTATCCAGAAAGTGCATTCGCAGGTGCTTTAAAAATAGCCATCGGTGGTAAACGCCATTATGCGGGTATCGGTACAGTTGAAATATGGATTGGTGATGGTAATAAGAATGTGGGAAGTACAGACATTTACAATGGAATTAAACTGTTTAATTCAAGTATTATAATTACAATTATTACAATCGTATCAATCGCAATGTATTTATTGGCGACTGGCTTTTAAAATACCGTCCATATCCAAATACTTTTCAATATGTTCGGCTAGTTCATCAAGGGTTGCTTCAACAGTTTTATCATAACTGTTATTTATAATTTTTGTATCAAATATTTTACTTAAAAATGCGCTTCTAAATTCATCATCGTTAAAGATTGAATGAATGTATGAACCGAATACTTTACCGCATTTTGAAATTGCACCATCTGGTTGATTATCACCATTGTGTGAAAATGGATTATCACAATCATTACCCGTTGTTTTACCCATATGCATTTCATAACCAATAAAGTTTGAATTTGTTATTGTATCAATACCTGTGTATTCATTAAGTTGTTTTGTTGTATCCAATGTGGTTTCCACATTTAATAAACCAAGCCCTGTAATTGAACTAATATTACTTTCAATATTATTGGGATCATTAATTACATTGCCAAGCATTTGATAACCACCACAAATACCCATTACCAAACCACCACGGCGGTGATGTGATTTAATATCAATATCCCAACCAACGGATTTAATATATTCCAAATCGGATATGGTTGATTTTGAACCAACCAATAACACCATATCACAATCTGACGGGATTGGTTCGCCGTTTGATAATATATGTAAATCAATATTGTCCGTTTGCTTTAATGGGTCAAGGTCATCAAAGTTTGAAATCCTTGGCGTTTTTAATACACATATTTTTTTGCTGTTTGCTGTGTCTGTGTTTGAAATGTTATCAAGGGCAACCGCATCTTCGGCTGGTAAGAGTCCCGCCTTTTCAAACCATGGTAAAACACCAAAACATTTTAAACCTGTTTCCTTGTTTATAATATCAAGTGCATCATCATATAATTTTATATCACCACGAAACTTATTAATTACATAACCTTTAACCAGTTTCTTTTCTTCGGCTGTTAATACCGCCATTGTACCAATTATACTTGCGATTGAACCGCCACGGTCAACATCAACAACCAATATTACAGGCGTATTTGTTTCAAGGGCAAACCCCATATTTGCAATATCACCGTCCCTAAGGTTTACTTCCGCTGGGGAACCCGCACCCTCAATCACAACAATATCATTGTTGTTTATAAGGCGGTTGAATGAATCAAGAACCGCCGACATTAATTCAGGTTTTAATTCACGAAAATATTCACTGCTAACCGATTTTAAAACTTTACCTTGGACGATTACTTGCGAACCTGTATTTGATTGGGGTTTTAAAAGAACTGGGTTCATATCTGTATGCGCATCTTTACCACACGCCTTTGCTTGTAAAAGCTGTGCCCTGCCGATTTCACCACCATCAATGGTAACGCCTGCATTGTTTGACATATTTTGTGGTTTAAATGGTGCTGTGTTAATGTTTCTGTTTTTTAAAGCACGGCAAATGCCAGAAACCATCAAAGATTTCCCCACATCAGAACCAGTACCTTGAAACATTATTTTATTTGTCATTACACAACTTTACTTGAAAATATATTGTTAGCCAAGCGAATAAACCAGAAAATGATTGTCCATTATAAATAGATTTTAATGAGTCAAGAATCAAGAAAGTTATGGCGACTACGACAAGTAGTCATTAAGCCATAACTTTCGCAGATAATTGACCATTAAAATCTATTTACCATCTAAAATCTATTTACCGTCCGCATAGTCTTGTAAATATGCAAATGTAGGTGTCAATTTACCATTTTTACAAATTGTGCCTTTTTCAATGCGACCGTCATCATTACCCATATAATATTCTAGCATTTCATTAATTAATGAAGCACCAAAGTTTGAAGATGCGTCCCTTGGGATTGAGCTTGGTAAATTATCAACAGCTGTTATTGTAATGTTGTCTTTATTGTTAAATACAGGTTCTTCGTTAAATGTTTGTCGTGAAACATCATAAGAAATATTATCAAGCTTTGTTTCGCGTAATGTTGTTGGAATTGGCCCCGGTAAATCACACGATACATCGGATATAATTTCAATTGGGAATTTATCTTTATCCGCAATGTCATTCATATCAAAAAATACGCTTGAACGCCTGTCCCAGAAATGCCCCGATACATAAATATCCGAAACTTCTGCGTATGGTAAAAAGTTGCTTTCAAAACCCGATGGGTCGGCAAAAAATTCTGTTTCAACCATTTCACTGTTATCAATTCGTTTAATGTAATCTTTTGGTGATAATGCGACAAACATTCCTTTTTGTGTTTTACCGTTGCTAAGGTATTCTTGTGCAGAAACTGATTTTAAACTAGTTTTTTCAAGAACACTTACCACACCGCCAGATACCCTGCCACCAGCACCAGTATTCATTACATTAATATCAAGCGTTGGTAAATTTGATACCACATCATATAAATGATTTACATCTTTTAAAGTATGGGCAAGGGGAATGTCAAACAAACCATTCCTCTTACCATATACTTTTAGTGCATTATATGCACCAACTATGCCAGCTTCCCTACCAAATGCTGTTAAGCGTTGACCGTTTGGACCAACAAGCACTTCATAATCAATCATTGTTATATTTTTATCAAGTAATGCACGCATTAACTTTTGATTATGTTCTTGCTTTTTAATTGTATGTGAAAAGAACACATACGTTTTGTTTGGAATTAAATCATCAACTGGGACTTCTTTAACACCAAATAAAATATCACAATCGGAAACATCTTCGCGAACTTCAATACCTTGTGCTTGATATTCGCTGTCATCAAAGCAACGAATTGGGCTTGGTTGAACAATTACATCAACATTAAACTTTTGTTTAACTTCGTTTGCTTGTTCTGGTGTAAATGGCACACGAAAATCGTGTGGCACTTTATTTTCACGCAAGATACCAATTTTCATAAAAACATTTCCTTTAAATAAAAAACTGAAAAATATAAATAGATTTTTGATTGGTTAAGAATTAGGGGTTTATAAGCGACGGATATAATTAATAGCCAAGCGAATAAACCCGAAGATAATTAACAATCAAAATTATTTATTAGTGACCTAGGATTTGTGATAAGAATAACTTAGTACGCTTATTCTTTGGCGACTTGAAGAACTTTTCTGGTTCGTTTTCTTCAATGATTTCACCACCATCCATAAAGATTACACGGTCGGCAACACGGCGGGCAAAGCCCATTTCGTGTGTTACACAAATCATTGTCATACCTTGTTCAGCCAAATCAACCATTACGTCTAGTACTTCCGAAATCATTTCAGGGTCAAGTGCCGAAGTTGGTTCGTCAAATAACATAATGTCTGGGTTCATACATAATGAACGGGCAATGGCTACCCTTTGTTGTTGACCACCAGATAATTGACCTGGGAATTTATCCGCTTGGTGTGGAATTTTTACCCTTTCAAGGAATTTCATTGCAATCTTTTCTGCTTCTGCCTTTGGCATCTTTTTAACCCAAATCGGGGCAAGAGTACAATTTTCAAGAACCGTTAAGTGTGGGAATAAGTTAAAGTGTTGGAAACACATACCCGCTTGTTCACGCACCGCATTGATTGATTTAATATCATCTTTTAATGCAACACCGCCAACTGATAATGCACCTTTTTGGAATTCTTCCAATGCATTCACACAACGAATAAGTGTTGATTTACCAGAACCAGATGGTCCACATACAACAATCTTTTCGCCTTTTTTCACTTGTAAGTTAATGTTTTTAAGTACATGGAAATCACCATACCATTTATGCAACGCATCAATGTTAATAACAACTTCGTTTGTTTTTGTACTTTTCTTTGCTTTTGCTTTTTTTACTGCCATTTTAACTCTCCTTAAAAATTACTTGTGTGATGTTGATAATCTTTTTTCTAGCTTCAATGAATAAATAGCCATTGAATAACAAAAGATAAAGAACATCAACGCAATAAACATATATACTTCGTTCGCCAAGCCAATCCATTGTTTATTTGACAATGCGGCACGACCAACACCCAGTAAATCAAACATACCCACGATAATAACAAGTGTTGTATCTTTGAATAATCCAATAAAGCTGTTTACAATACCTGGGATTGAAATCTTTAATGCCTGTGGCAAGATGATTAAATTCATTGACTGCCAATAGCTTAATCCCATTACCGCACCTGCTTCGTATTGACCTTTTGGAATGGCTTGTAAACCACCACGCACAACTTCGGCAATATACGCAGATGAGAATATTACAACAATGAATATTACACGGATTAATTGGTCAATAATTATATCACTTGGTAAGAACAATGGTAATAATACCGTTGCCATAAACAGTAATGAAATCATCGGTACACCACGAATAAATTCAATGAATATTACACAGAATGTTTTGATTACTGGCATTTCACTGCGACGACCAAGTGCAAGTAATATACCAACAGGAAGTGATAAACCAATACCCATAACCCCAAGCATTACCGTTAACATTAAGCCACCCATTTTTGCAGATTCAACTGGCTCTAAACCAAAACCGCCCCATAATAACCAAAAGGCAATTAGTGGATAAACAAGTGAAAATGCAATCATCTTTTTACGATGTGGCACGCTGTATAATAATGGTACAAGCGCAACAATTAATAATACGAATGCAAGGTTCGGTCGCCAGTATAATTCCGACGGATAAAAACCATACATATACTGTGGCCAGCGGGATGTAATTACCCCCCAACACGCACCGCCCGATGTACATTCAGCACGCGACTTAGTGAAAAAGTCCGCACTAAAGAATAACCAATCAAATGCAGATGGCAGGTAACGAACTAAGAAATAACCCGCAAGGATTGTAAGTATCGTATTATACCAATTTGAAAACAGATTAACTTTTAACCAATGCACCGCACCTTTTGAAGTATTTGGTGCTGGTAAATCTGGGTGTTCGCCTAGTTTATATTTTAATTTTGTGCTCATATTATCTCTCCACAATTTGAACTTTTTTGTTAATGTAATTCATAATGGCTGAAATAATTAAGCTAAGCGTTAAGTATGTTGCCATAATGATTACAATACATTCAATTGCCTGTCCTGTTTGATTAAGTGTAATACCACCCGTTGTTGCAGTGATATCCATATAACCAATTGCAATGGCAAGTGATGAGTTCTTCATTAAGTTTAAGTATTGTGATGTAAGTGGTGGAATGATTACACGCAATGCTTGCGGAATAATAATCATTTTCATCATTTGTGAATTTGTTAAGTTTAACGATTTTGATGCTTCGGTTTGTCCCGTTGACACAGCAACAATACCCGACCTTACGATTTCGGCAATGTTACTAGCCGTGTAAACCGAAAGCCCCATTAATAAAGCAACGAATTCAGGTTTTAATGCCATACCGCCTTTAAAGTTAAATCCTTTTAATGCAGGGATTGACCATTCAACTGGTGAACCAGCAACAAAATAAGCAATGATTGGTAAGCCAAGTATTAAAGCAACACTTACCTTGAAAATTGGTTTTTGTTCGCCTGTTTTATCTTGGATTTTTTTTGCATTTCTTGTGTAAATAACTTTACCAACAATACCGGCAATCAATGCAATTAAAATAAGAATTGCACCATCTTGGAATTCAGGTGATGGCAAGTATAAACCACGGTTGGAAATAAATGCTGAATCAGCAATATTGATTGCTTGTCTTGAACTTGGTAGTTGCAAGAACACACCAAAGTACCAAATAACAATCCAAATTAGAACTGGTACATTTCTTGAAAATTCAACAATCCAGTAAATTAGTTTTGAAACAATCCAGTTATCGCCAAGTCGCAACACGCCCATGATAAAGCCAAGAACTGATGCGATAATAATACCGAATACTGTTATTGCTAGTGTATTTAATAGCCCGACATAATATGCATCAAGGTGCAAGCTTTCGGGACTGTAATCTATATAAGGGGAATAAATATCATAACCAGCACGGGAAAACATAAAATCAAAACCTGATGTAATTCCCAAACGGTTTAAGTTTTCAATTGCGTTACTTACAAAGATGTATCCAACAATTGATAAAACCACAATTAAAGCTAATTGTGAAACAATAGAACGAAATTTTTTATTATAAATAATTTCTGGCAATTTCTTCCACCTATCTTTTTAAATTTTTTGTAATTTGTATTTTGAAAAATAATAAGGGTGCAATTATATGCACCCTTAAAATTTATATTACCATATTAGCGTAATGGTGGAACGTAAAGTAAACCACCTTTAGTCCAAGGTTGGTTAACACCACGTGGTAAACCAGTAAGCTTCATCGTACGGTTGTAAACTTCACCATAGTTACCGATAGTTTTAATTACTTGGTAACCGAAGTCTTTGCGTAAGCCTAAGAACTTACCTAAGTCACCTTCGTGACCTAACATTCTTAAGATTTCTTGGTTTTTAGAGTTCTTGAATGAACCAACATTCTTAGATGTAACACCAAGTTCTTCCGCAGCGATGTTTACATTTAATACCCAACGCGCAATATCAGCCCACTTAGAATCGCCGTGGCGAACTACTGGACCTAATGGTTCTTTAGAAATTAATTCTGGTAAGATTGACCAGTTATCTGGGTTTGGCATAGATGCACGAACACCTGCTAAACCAGTTGTATCAGTTGTATAAACGTCACAACGACCAGCTTTTAATGCTTTTAATGCGTCGTCTTGTGTTTCAACTGTTACTGGTTCAAACTTCATACCGTTTACTTTAAAGTAATCAGCTAGTGCTAATTCAGTTGTAGTACCTGGTTGGATACATACAGTTGCACCATCTAATTCTTTCGCAGATTTAACGCCTAACTTGTTGTTAGCCATGAAACCAGCACCATCGTACCAGTTAATACCAACGAAATCTAAACCTAAGTCTGTATCACGTGATAAAGTCCAAGTCGTATTACGAGCTAAGATATCAACTTCACCAGACTGTAAGATTGTGAAACGGTTTTTAGTTGTAGTACCAGTGAACTTAACTTTTTCACCAGAACCGAAAATTGCAGCAGCAACACCACGGCAATATTCAACATCAAGACCTTGCCAACGACCGCTGTCATCAGTATATGAAAGACCAAATGCACCAGTTGATACCGCACATTTTAAGTAGCCTCTTTTTTTCACGTCTTCTAAAGTACCAGCGTTTGCAGATACGAAAGAAGCAGCAGCGAAAGCAGTTGCGATTAATAATTTTTTCATATTTTACTCTCCTCTTTTTTTAATTACTAACATCAAGTAACAATAAATATAAAAGGCCAAAATAAATAGCACCATAATATAAGAATGCTTTAAAATACCTCACACCAAATAAGGTGTTTCATAAATATTTATTTTGTAACTATATAGATTTATTGTTTTTTGTTGTTACTAGATAATTATACCTGTAAAAAATTGTATAACGCAAGTAATTAATAAAAAAAATTGCAAAAAACCGCTGAAAACATAGTATTTTGAAATAATATTACAAAATGTTGTAACAAAAATCTATGTGGCGATTCGTGAATCCATACATAATTGATTTATAAAAAATAAATAAAACTGATTTGTAAAAAATAGAAAAATAAAAACATAATTGATTTTAGTGTGGCTAGAATGAACTTCGCCTTCTGCTTGTCCGCACAGACTAAAGACCTTGTTATCAGGTGAATGGAAATGATGGATTAAATTGTTTTATAAAAAATAGATATAATTGATTTTAGTGAGCACAGAATCAAACAAGCCCGACACGATGTTTAGATTTAACTAAATGAGTGTCGGGCTTGTTTATATAATGTGCCAATAAAATCAATTATTAATAATGTGATTTGTTTACAGCAGATAATCTAGCCTTGGCAACGCCAAGCAATGCTTTGGCATCTTCTTTATCATCTTCTTTCGCAGATGATAGATTTTCAGTTGCTGTTTTTAATTGTTTTTCCACATCGGCTTTGTTTAATTCAGAAACCGCCACACCGTGTTCGGCAAGTACAGTTGCTGTTTCAGCGTTTACTTCCATAAAACCAGATTCAACAAATAAGCGAACTTCGTCATTGCCGTTTTTAACAATGATTGTTCCAGCACGAACAGTACCAAGCACTGGGCTGTGCCCTTTCATAACACCGATGTCACCACCAGCAGCAGGAATGATAACCATATCGGCTTCTGCTGAATAAAGTTTTTTAGATGGTGATACTAATGTAAATAAAATCTTAGACATAGTTTGTTAATCCAACTTTAAATTAAGCTGCCTCTTTTTCCATTTTCTTAGCTTTTTCAAGAACTTCGTCAATACCACCAACCATATAGAATGCGTTTTCTGAGATATCATCATATTTACCGTCTACGATATCAGCGAAGCCTTTTACAGTGTCTTCCAGTTGTACGAATTTACCTGGTGAACCAGTGAATACTTCGGCAACGTGGAATGGCTGTGATAAGAATCTTTCAATTTTACGAGCACGGGCTACTACTAGTTTATCATCTTCTGATAATTCATCCATACCAAGAATGGCAATGATTTCTTGTAATGCTTTGTACTGTTGTAAAATTTCTTGTACTTTACGCGCTGTGTTATAGTGCGTATCACCAACAACAGATGGTTCAAGGATACGAGATGTCGAATCCAGTGGGTCAACCGCAGGGTAAATACCTTTTTCCGCAATAGAACGGTTTAATACAGTTGTTGCATCTAAGTGGGCGAATGTATTTGCAGGCGCCGGGTCAGTTAAGTCATCGGCTGGTACATATACGGCCTGTACAGATGTAATAGAACCTTTGTTTGTTGATGTAATACGTTCCTGCATTGCACCCATTTCAGTTGCAAGTGTTGGTTGGTAACCAACAGCAGATGGGATACGACCTAGTAAGGCTGATACTTCGGCACCAGCTTGTGTGAAACGGAAGATGTTATCAACGAAGAATAATACATCTTGACCTTCTTCATCACGGAAGTATTCCGCTTGTGTTAAACCAGTTAATGCAACACGCGCACGTGCACCAGGAGGTTCATTCATCTGACCATATACTAAGGCACATTTTGATTGACCTTCTAAATCAATTACACCAGATTCAATCATTTCGTGGTAAAGGTCATTACCTTCACGAGTACGTTCACCAACACCGGCGAATACTGAATAACCACCGTGACCTTTGGCGATGTTGTTGATTAATTCCATAATTGTTACTGTTTTACCAACACCGGCACCACCGAATAAACCGATTTTACCACCCTTTGGATATGGTGTTAATAAGTCAATTACTTTAATACCAGTCACAAGTACTTCTGTTTCAGTTGATTGTTCAACATAATCAGGTGCTGGACGGTGAATTGGATAAGATGTTTTGTTGCCAATTTTACCGCGTTCGTCAATTGGTTCACCAGTTACATTCATAATACGACCCAGTGTCTCTGGACCAACTGGTACTTTAATAGCTTCGCCCGTATCCGTAACTTCGTTGCCACGAACTAGACCTTCTGTACCGTCCATCGCAATTGTACGAACAGCATTTTCGCCCAAGTGTTGTGCAACTTCTAATACTAGCTTCTTGCCATTATTTTCAGTTTCCAAAGCGTTAAGGATTGCTGGTAATTCGCCGTCAAAATCAACGTCTACTACCGCACCCATTACCTGAGAAATTTTACCTTTGTTTTTAGCCATCTTATGCTCCTTCTTAAAATCTATAGTGCTTCTGCACCAGAAATAATTTCAATCAATTCGCCAGTAATTTGTGCCTGACGCGTTCTGTTATAAGTGATTTGCAGACTGCGTATCATATCGCCTGCATTATTTGTTGCGTTATCCATTGCCGTCATTCGTGCCGCCTGTTCGCCGGCAAAGCTTTCAAGCATTGCTGAATAAACCTGAATCATAATATTTTTTGGCAATAATGCTTTTAAAATAGTTTCTTCATCTGGTTCATATTCATAAATTGCTTTTGAAGTTTCTGCTTCTGTTTCAGTTGTTTTTTCAACAGTTAACGGGATAATTTGTTTTGGTGTTGGGCGTTGTTCAAGTGCATTAACAAATACATTGTAATACATTGTACAAACATCAAATTCACCGGCATTTAGCATAGATAAGATTTTTTCACCCACTGTTTCTGCGTGTACATATTCAGGGGCTGGTTTGTTTAAATCTTCATAAGCTTCAACAATGTCCGAACCGAAAGCTGATTTTAAACCAGCGCCTGCCTTACGACCAACAACTAAGAACTTAACTGTTTTACCAGATTTCTTTAATTCGTTTGCGTCTTTGGCAACACGGCGTGTTAAGTTACCATTGAAACCACCGCATAAACCACGGTCAGATGCAACAATAACAAACAAGTGAACTTTGTCAGAACCAGTACCTTTAAGTAATGGGTTCTTAGATGCGGAACCATTTGCAAGGTTTGCAATCATTTTGCCCATTTCTTCTGCATAAGGTCTTGATTCTTCCACATTGTCAGTCGCCTTCTTCAACTTAGCAGATGCCACCATTTTCATAGCGGATGTAATACGCTTAGTTGATTGAACAGAAAGAATAGAAGATTTTAAATCTTTTAACGATGCCATTGATAAGTATCCTTATTTAAACTTCTTTTTAAAGCCTTCTACTATGTCTTTAAGACCCGCAATGATTTCGTCATTGTAATCGCCTGTATCATTGATTTTCTTAATAACTTTGTTATTAGTTTTCGCATAATCAAGCAATTCTTTTTCAAAGCGACGAACTTCACCAACTTCCACATCATCAAGGTAACCATTTGTACCAGCAAAGATTACAAGTACTTGTTCACCAACTGATAGTGGAGAGAATTGAGGTTGTTTTAACAATTCAACTAATCTAGCACCACGGGCAAGTAAGTTTTGCGTCGCTGGGTCTAAATCAGATGCGAATTGTGAGAACGCTTCCATTTCACGATACTGTGCAAGTTCCAGTTTAATTGTACCAGCAACTTTTTTCATTGCTTTTGTTTGTGCTGATGAACCAACACGCGATACAGATAAACCAACGTTAATCGCAGGACGGATCCCCTTGTAGAATAAATTCGTTTCAAGGAAAATCTGACCATCTGTAATAGAGATTACATTGGTTGGAATGAATGCAGATACATCGTTATCTTGCGTTTCAATAATCGGTAGTGCCGTTAATGAACCCGAACCTGAATCTTCATTCAACTTAGACGAACGTTCAAGTAAACGAGAGTGTAAGAAGAATACATCACCTGGGTATGCTTCACGACCTGGTGGACGACGAAGTAATAACGACATTTGACGGTATGATACGGCTTGCTTTGTTAAATCATCATATACGATTAAAGCGTGCATACCATTGTCACGGAAATATTCACCAATTGCCGTACCCGTATAAGGGGCAAGGAATTGTAATGGTGCAGGGTCAGATGCCGTTGCAGCAACAACACAAGTGTATTCCATTGCACCTTGTTCTTCAAGAATACGAACAAGTTGTGCAACTGTTGAACGCTTTTGACCAACCGCTACATAAATACAGTAAAGCTTTTTAGATTCATCTTTACCCGCATTAACTTCTTTTTGATTAAGAATTGTATCAACCGCAACTGTTGATTTACCAGTTTGACGGTCACCAATAATTAATTCACGCTGACCACGACCAATTGGCACAAGGCTATCAATTGCCTTAATACCCGTTTGTACTGGTTCGTGTACAGATTTTCTTGGGATAATACCTGGGGCTTTTACTTCCACTAGGTTTCTGTTTTTCGTTTTAATTTCGCCTTTGCCGTCAATTGGGTTACCCAATCCGTCAACAACGCGACCTAATAATTCTTTGCCAACTGGAACATCAACAATATCACCAGAACGCTTTACAGTATCGCCTTCTTTAATTGAGCGGTCATCACCAAAGATTACCACACCCACATTGTCTGATTCCAAGTTTAATGCCATACCCTTGATACCGCCTGGGAATTCAACCATTTCCCCTGCTTGTACATTATCAAGTCCATATACCCTTGCAACACCATCACCAACTGATAGTACCGTACCAACTTCTGCTACATCAGAAGCACTTTCAAAATTAGCAATCTTATCTTTTAAAATCGCTGAAATTTCCGCAGCATTTAAGGTCATTGCCTTACGCCCCTTTCATTTCTAGTTTAAGTTTATCCAGTTTAGTTTGAACAGAAGCATCAATCATTTTTGAACCAATCTTCACAATCAAACCGCCCACAATTGCAGGTTTAACAACATACGATACACGAACATCGCCACCCACCGCATCAGCAATCACACCTTCAACTGACTTTAATTGGTCAGCTTTAAGTTCAACCGCAGATACAACTTCAGCATTAACAACACCGTTATGGTCATCAACCAGTTGCTTAAACTGTGCAAGCACAGCTTCCATAGCAAATTGGCGACGATTTTCACAGACTGTTTTTGCTAAACCTTTTAACTCATCACCTGAATTAAGCTTTGTTAATACTTGGCTTAATACTGCGGCTGCTTCGTCAATTTTTAAAGCAGGCGACTTGATGATGCGAGAAAATTCTTCGTTTTCAGAAAAAGCATTTGTCAATGCGTCAACATCGGCAACAACCTTATCAAGATTCTTATTGTCCATAGATAACTTGAATAATGCAGTTGCATATCGTTTTGCGATTTGCTGTGTTTGACTGTTTAATGACATATGTTTTCCTACTACTTATAATCAATTATACGCTGTAAAAATGTCCCTAGAATCGTTGGGACAGAATCACAACCACGAATTTATACCATAACAAACTATAAAAATAAACAGAATTTATCAAAATTTATCCAATTTTTATTTTTATCCCTTTTAGGTAAATTATTACCCTTTATTTGTGAGCAAAGAATCTGTTATTAATAGATAATGAATATTATATATGTCTTATTACCATTACCAATATCAACGGGGGCTTATGCATACAAAACGGATGCAGGGGATATACCCGTTGGGTCATTTGTAAAAGTTCCCCTTGGCAACAGGCAAGTTGTGGGCGTTGTTTGGGAAAAAATAGACAATAACGATGTGGCAGAAGAAAAAATTAAGCCGATTATTGAAATAATACCAATCCCACCGCTTAATGACGATATTATCAAAACCATTAAATTCATAAGTGCATACAATATGGCAAATATTGGACTTGTGCTTAAAATGGTGCTTCCAAACCTTAATATTATTTTAAAACAACAATCGGAAACGGTTTATTCCCTTAATCCAAATCACGATGAAAAGATTACGGAAAAAAGACAAACCGTAATATCCGCCCTTGAAAATAAAGACAGCATAAACAAAGCCGAACTTAAAAAACAATCGGGGGCGTCCGACAGTGTGATTAAGGCAATGGTTGATAAAAACATAATCCAAACCCGTGAAATTGAAAAAGTATATAATCCAGAACCAATCAATACGGACTTTGCCAAAATTGAACTTAACGAACAACAAACGCAAGCGGTGGAAAATATCAAACAAGACTTGGGCAATTTTTCCACTATATTACTTGACGGGGTGACTGGTTCGGGTAAGACGGAAGTTTACTTTGAATTAATCGCGGAATTAATAAATCAAAAACAAGATAAGCAAGTCCTTATCTTATTGCCAGAGATTGCATTATCCAGCCAATGGGCGGAAAGGTTTGAAGCACGCTTCGGTGTTAAACCACCTGTTTGGCACAGCGAAACCACACCAACCCAAAAAGCAAAAATATGGCAGGGCTTAATTAACAATACTGTTAATGTTGTGGTTGGGGCAAGGTCGGCTTTATTCTTGCCATTTAATAACCTTAGCCTGATTGTTGTTGATGAAGAACACGATACTTCGTTTAAACAAGAAGACACCGTTTTATATAACGCAAGGGACATTGCCATATACCGTGCCAATATTAATAATTGCCCTATTATATTATCTTCGGCAACGCCAAGTTTGGAAACTTGGTACAATGTGCAAAACAATAAATATAAATCTATTGTACTTAATAAACGATATGGGGGGGCGACTTCCACAACGGTTGAAACAATTGATATGAAAAACGCAACCCTTGAAAAACAAAAGTTTATCAGCGGGGAATTACACGAACAAATAAAAGACGCCCTTAACAATAATCAGCAAACATTATTATTCTTAAACCGCAAAGGATATGCCCCATTAACATTGTGTAATAATTGCGGGTATCGTCATCAATGTAATAATTGTCAATCGTGGTTGGTTAAGCACCAAAATACAAACAGCCTTGATTGCCATCATTGTGGTTATCATATTACAAGCACGGACGAATGTCCCGAATGTGGTTCCGATGAAATGCGAAATTGTGGCCCCGGTGTGGAAAGAATTTACGAAGAAATAATTCAACAATATCCAAATGCAAGAGTCTTTAATGCCACATCGGAAAATATTAATACGGCAAAATTATCAAAACAATTTATTGATGATATGAATAACAACAAAATTGATATTGTTATCGGTACACAGGTAATTGCAAAAGGCTATGACTTTGAAAACATCGCCCTTGTTGGAATTATTGATGGGGATATGGCATTGGGTGGTGATGACTTACGCGCAGGCGAACGAACATTCCAAATCATTCAACAGGTATCGGGGCGTGCAGGACGAAGCAAGCACAAGGGCAAAGCATTCATTCAAACATCAAACCCAACCCACCCCGTTATTAAAGCGTTAGTTGACGAAGACAGAAACAATTTCCTAGATACAGAATTATTTAACCGCAAACAATATCACCAACCACCATATACAAGGTTCGTTGGTATAATCGTTTCTGATTTTGATTTGGTAAACACGGAACAAACGGCAAAGAATATTGTAATAAATGCACCAAAGGTTGATGGGGTAAAAGTCCTTGGACCAACACAACCGCATATGCCGTTCCTTCGCAATAAACACCGTAGAAGAATTTTATTAAATGTGGACAAGGATATAAAAATCCAAAGCATAATAAAAGATTGGTTTAAAAATGTGCAAAAACCAAGAACAACCAGAATTGACATTGACATTGACCCATACAGTTTTTTTTAAAATGAGCGATGGTTTTGGTTAGTGGGTTTTTTGGGGATTTTTAGATAAAAGACTAAAGATTAATATAATTCTTTATGTTCTTCAGTTGTGATTACAGTATCCCAACCACCAACTTTTTCATTCTTTTGTCTTTCAATGCCAGTGTATGTAAGGCTTGAATCTTCGTATAGTTTAAATTTATATACAGCATCATTCATTAAACCAGAATTAAATAAGTTTAAGCTATCAAGTAATGAAAAGTCTTCTATTGTTAAACCAGTTACTTTTTTAAATAAGTCTGGTTCACATTTTTCAATTACATCTTTTAGTGAATATTCACGATAATCACTTAAATACATAAATATTGGAATACGGGTTGCAAACTTTATTAATTTTTCCTGTATTTGTTTTCGTTTTGATTTGTATTCTTTTTCAGCTTCGCTTAACTCTTTCTTTTCTTTTTGTGTTAAGTCTTTTTCATTTGCCTTTGCTTTAGCATTTTTTATTTCTTCTGACTTTGTAATAATTGTTTCAATGTCATTATTAAGGTTTCTAAAGCCCTCAATACTCATAAGGGCATTTAAAGCTTTTTCATTACTTAACAGCCTTGATAATGTCATATTATCCACATTAACCAACAAAGCACTTTCCCATCTTCGTGCTAGCATGGTTGCAGAAGTACCACTCATTGCAATATCAAGTATTCCCTGTGCCGATACTTCAATCATTTGTCCGTCTGTATATGCAAGAACTGGCAAGAAGTTAATAAACTCTTTTACTTTTACTTCTGGATTTGATTCATTAATATCCAACCTACAACTATAATCAGATATTTGTTTTAATGCACGATTAGGGGCAAAATCAAATACATAGCATTGTTCTTTTCTTATTTCTTTTTCATTTGGGTTATCCCCGTCAATTTCCCAAGGTGTTTGTACACGGAAAGCCGATTGGAAATATGTTTCTGGACTTTTAAGGTTTCTTAGCATAAATATTCCACCCCAAGGTCGCACCGATACACCTGTTGTTAATTTACCACAAGACAATGTAATTGTTTTTGTTGCTGTTGGGTCACCCATTGCTTCGTGAACTGGTTCTAGGGCATTTACACCAATCCCCGCACCTGTACCCGCACAAACAATAACTTTATAATCTTTGTAAAAAGTATTTTGTGGTTCGTGTAATAATTCAGCCATTGCTTTACACGATGCAATATTAGGTAAAAACCAAAAAGTATGATTAAGTGAACTTAAAAGATTAGTATCCGAAAATGGAAGCGGTGGGGTTTTTGCCCCTGCTTTTTTGCTGTCAACTGTTGCGGATAAATCACCACGAATTAAATCAAGCCATTTTTGAATGTAATCTTTGTGTATAAATTCACTTTTATCGTCTGTTGCAAAAAATGCGTTAAGGTCAAATTCATTAAATTCTGTGTCCCTTGCAACCTGTTTTATATCTTCAGGCATATCATAGGTCATTAGAACCATTCTTGGTAATGCTTTATATGGGTTTTTACCATCTTTCTTTTCATTCCATTCGGCTTTGGCTTGTTGTTCATCAGAATAAGTCCAGTTATATATTTGTGATTCAATAAATTCACCTTGTTCAATCGCCTTAAATGGTGTTCCAGATAAGTATAAATAATGGTCTGTTGTAATTGGAATGTTTTTTTCATTCTTTTCAATCAAATCAAAATTGGCAATCTCTTTTCTGTCTTCTGTGGAAACATGGTCATCAAATAATTCTTTTGAATTTTCACGCCACGCACCATAGTGATATTCATCAAATATAACACAATCCCAATTTATCGCATGTATTTCTTCGTTCGTTACCTTAATTCCGCCCGCACTGTTTCTGCCAAGAACATCTTGTAGTGAAGCAAACAATACAAAAGGCTTCTTTTTATCAATGCTATCAATTGCGTTTCCATCTTTTGAAATAAATTGCCAATCTTCAAAATCTTTGTGGGTTAAAAGGTCTTCTTCCCAAGCACTTTGTACAGCAGGCTTAAATGTTAATACAAGCACTTTTTTCCAACCCATTTCCTTGGCAAGTTGGTATGCGGTGAATGTTTTACCAAAACGCATTTTTGCATTCCATAAGAAGTGCGGAAGTTCATCTTTGTTATTTTTGAAAAAGTGTGCGGTTTTTTCCACTGCTTTTTGTTGTTCTGGTCGCATTGAAAAATCGTGTATTCGTTCGGGGCTGTATTGTTTATTATAACGAATTGAAATAATAGCATTTTCAACATCGTTTAAAGTACAATCATACCATTCGTTTTTAATATTTTTCTTTCCTTGTTTATCAAGGTATCTGTGAATATCTTTATCGGTAAATGTTGTTCCGTCATTTTTAACGGCTGGTTCGTCTAGCAATATTTTATATTCCACATTACCCAATACAGATAATTGTTCATGTATTCGTTCTTCGGTTGTACGGGTTGTATAGCCAATTTTTAAAAACCCTTTATGGTCGTCTGAATTTGGTAATTCATACACATATATTCGTGGATTTGAATTTGATTGTTTTGGAAATTTAAAATCAGTCATCTTTTTTACTTATTTCACTTTCAATCTTTTTAGTTTCTTTATCAAAGTCTGATTTAAACATTTTGTCTTGAATTGGACGATATTTTTCATATTCATCTTCTGCATACTGTTTGGCAATTTCTTTTTTAATAGTTCCCTTGCCTTCCAACAATTCCCTGTCATCAGCTGTTAATATTTTGTCTAAATGCTTTGCCCAATCTTCCATAGTCATTGGAATATGTCTTTTTGCACGATTTTCTGCTAATTCTAAGTAAGCATTAACAATACCGCCTAAATCTTCC
>JBMZFW010000010.1:0-29181 GCA_049615605.1 Alphaproteobacteria bacterium
CAACAGCCAAAGGCGGAACAATGCCAGTCGGTAAAAATCATATTGAATTGCCAGTTGGTGATGTAATGTTTTCAGTTGCAGGTGCAGGTGGCGGTGGCGGTCATAATGATTATGATGGAAGTAGCTATGGGCAAAATGGCGGCACCAGTTCTGTAAGTAATATCATTTCAGGTGGTGGTATTGGTGGAGCAAGTACAAGATTAAAATGGAAGGTAAATCATACTGGAAATGGTCGTGGTGGTGCTGGCGGTATTGGTAGTTGGGAAGCAAGTTACAAAGGACAAAACGGTAGTAATGGTGACTTTAAACAAAAAACTATAAACTTATCGGCAGGACAAGTACTTGGCTATATTATTGGTGCTGGTGGTGCTGGTGGTTCAGGTGGAAGATTT
Organism: Alphaproteobacteria bacterium; assembly: GCA_049615605.1. Lineage (GTDB taxonomy): Bacteria > Pseudomonadota > Alphaproteobacteria > JAQWUY01 > JAQWUY01 > JAQWUY01. The sequence goes on from JBMZFW010000010.1 coordinate 393, forward strand.
TATACTGGTGGAGATGGAAAAGACGGATACATAGAAGTGGAGTACGCATAATGAAATATTTAATTATAAAAAATAATATCGTTGAAAATGTTGTAATGGGCGAAGTTGACGGTGGTATAAAAGCCACTGGTAATTTAGAATTTGCAAATATTGGCGATGAAATAAAAAATGGTGCTGTTGTAAAGCCAGTTATTAAACTTGATTACAAGCAACAACGCCAATTGGAATATAAGTCAATGTCTGAACAGTTGGATATGATTTATTGGGATAAAGTCAACGGCACTGACAAGTGGGAAAAGCATATTAAGTCAGTCAAAGACAAATACCCAAAAACTTAAACATATAAGGCGGGATTAAGCCCCGCCTTTTTTATTGGAAAGGAATTATATGCGGGAAGTAATAAACGGAAATAAAACATTCTTACAATTCGTAAACATCTGGAATAAATCACAATCTTTCAAAACACCAGATATTCATAAAAAAATAATCTCATACTTAGAAAAAAATTGGAAAGACGGCAACGAAAAATCTTTGTTAATGGCATTTCGTGGTGCAGGGAAATCAACAATGGTTGGTTTGTTTTGTGCGTGGGTGTTATATCGTAACCCCAATATTCGTATTATGGTTTTGTCCGCAGAAAGCGATCTGGCAAAAAAAATGGTTCGCACTGTTAAACGAATAATTGAACGCCATGAATTAACAACACACTTAAAGCCCAAAAAGGCGGAACAATGGGCGGGCAATTGCTTTACGGTAAATCGTGAAATTGAACTTCGTGATGCATCAATGACAGCCGAAGGTATTCTTGGTAATATTACAGGTAGTCGTGCTGATATTATTATCTGTGATGATGTTGAAGTGCCAAATACATCAGGCACGGCAATTAAAAGGCAACATTTAAGGGAACGGCTTGGCGAAGTTGATTATATACTAGTGCCAAATGGAATGCAGTTATATGTGGGAACACCACATAATTATTATTCAATTTATTCAGATGAAAAAATCGGCGATATTAATCCGTTTTTGTATGGGTTTAATCGTTTAAAAATCCCAGTCATTGATAAAGATGGAAAATCATCTTGGGCGGAAAGATTTTCAATTGAAGATATTAAATTGTTAAAAATAAGGCACGGCGAGCAAAAATTTATGGCGCAAATGCAATTACAGTGTGTTAATCCAACTGAATCAAGATTGGATGCAAAAAAAGTAAAACTATATAATGGGGATATGGATATAAGTTATGCCAATAATCAACTTGTGTTAACAATAAACAAAGTTAAAATGGTATCGGTAAGCACCGTATGGGATCCATCGTATGGTTCACAGACTAGCGATGATAGTGTCATTGCAACTGTATTTACAGGTGTTGATGGTAAATATTACTTGCACGATTTGGAAAAAATAAATGTGGATAAATATCCAAGCCTTGACCCAGCCCGTTCACAATGTAAAAGTGTAATAGACTTTGTCACAAAAAACTTTTTACCCAGTGTTAATATTGAAAGTAATGGACTTGGTAAATTTTTACCCGATTTATTAAAATCAATGTTGGGTGAAGAAAATATAAAACTTGGCGTATTGCCATTTAATTCAAAACAGGCAAAGAATAACCGAATTATGTCTGCATTTGATACGGTTCTTGATGCGGGGCATTTGTATATGAATAAGGAACTTGTTGAAACGGGGTTCTTGGAACAATTAAATGACTTTAAACCAATTGAAAAGAATAACAAAGACGATATGATTGATGCGGTTGCATATTGCCTTAATTTTGAACCAGTTCGCATTGAGCGAAAATTTGGTAATAAATCTTTGGCTAAATGGAACAGGGGGGCTGAACCCACAAAAGCAGAAAATGATTTTACAGTGTTTTAATAATGTAGTATAAATTACTTTATGAAAAAAATAAAAATCGCACTGTATTTTTTAACAATGATTATTTATTCATTACTGTTCTTTGCAACAATGTGGTGGGTGTTAATATTACCAAAACGCTATGCACGAATTATTTGCAATGTGGTGCCGTTTTCATACCTTAATATTGTTGATGTGTTGTTTGGTTTTGAACGCCGTGTAATTGGTGTTGAAAACAAACCAGATTATCCAGTAATATATGCGGTTAAGCACCAATCAACTTATGAAACATTTTGGTCGGCGTGGGAACTTAAAAACAGTTTTTATGTAATTAAAAAACAATTATTATATATACCAATTATCGGTTTGTACTTTTGGCGTGCAGGTATGATTGCAATTGACCGTTCAAAGGGGCGTGATGCAATTAAAAAAATGTTAAAGGACGCAAAAGTACGAATTGATAATGGTGGTATATTAACCATATTCCCAGAAGGAACAAGAACAGCAATCGGTGAAAAAAGGGAATATAAACAAGGTGTTTATATTATGGCAACGGAACTTAATATGCCTGTTGTGCCAGTTGCGGTTAATACGGGTCTGTATTGGAAAAAGGGAATGTGGAATGGTAAATCGGGTCGTGTGACAATGGAATATTTACCTGAAATATCAGCAGTTGGAAAAACCAAAGAACAATTTTTAAAAGAATTACAAACGGCTATGGAAAAGGCTAGTGATAATCTAGCTAAAAACCCTTAAAACCATTCAAGGCTATATGTGGGCTTTTGTCCCCACTTATCAATAACATCATCAAGACCATTATCATTTATTTCATTGTGGTGAATACCCGTTGTAATAAACACTGAATCAATACCAGCATCATTTGCGCCTTTGATATCGTGTTCAAGGCTATCACCCACAGCGATTGCATTTTTCCAACCGCCAATCATTTCATTACATAATTCATACATTTGCGGTTGTGGTTTACCAAACCAATATACCGTACCGCCCATATCTTCATATAATTTTGCAATTGCCCCAGGGCAATCCCTTAATGCCCCATTCGGGTCCATTGCTTTTAAATCAGGGTTTGATACAACCAGTTCAAGGTTGCGTTGTTTTGCAATCTTTAAATCATCAATATATGCATCAGCCGTTCCGCGCGATACACCGCAACAAAGAACAAAGCTTGCGTTGTTAATATCCGTGTTTTCAAAACCTAAGTAATCCATAATTGTAAAATCATTATCCCAATCAAAGAATATTGGATTTTTACCCAGGTTATCAAATTTACCAGAATTAAAGTTATGTAACATATGTTCACCAGATGTCATTACATCGTGGTATAAATCACGACCCACACCTGAATCTGTAAGACGGGCATAGCTTGTAAAACTTTGCTTGCCAGAATTTGAAAGAATAATAACTTTTTTATTATGTTGTTTTAACAGGTTTAATGTTTTAACCGCATTTTCAAATGCATCACCACCATTGTGGATTACCCCCCATTGATCAAGGATAAATGTGTCGTATTTATCAATAATTTCATCAAACTTCTTTATTATCATTTAACTTTACTTCCCACAGCTTCATTTACACTGTTAAAACCATTATGTTTTAATAACTTTGCTAAGTCTTTTTTTATTTCAGTAATAAGACCAGCCCCGCCATATGTTAATGCGGAATAAAGTTGCACCAATGAAGCGCCATTACAAATTTTTTCATAAGCATCATCGCCACTTGCAATACCGCCAACACCGATTAATGGAATTTTACCATCTGTAAGCTTATATATTTTTGCAAGCATTTCAGTTGATTTTTTAAATAGGGGCTTGCCAGATAATCCACCCGCTTCTTGTAATACATTTTGATGGTGCAGGTGTTCTGGTCTTGCAAGAGTTGTGTTTGAAACAATAATTCCATCAATATTTAACTTTTTAACAACCGATACAATATCGTTAACATCATCCATATTTAAATCAGGGGCGATTTTAACCAATAATGGCGGTTGTTTTTTACATACTTTATTGCGCATTTTTTGAACGGCAGATAAAATATCAAATAATTCTTTTTCGCCTTGTAAGGCACGAAGCCCAGGCGTGTTTGGCGAAGATACATTTACCACCAAGTAATCCGCAAGGGGTGATAATTTTTCACAACCCTTAACAAAATCAATAACTGGATCGGCAGTTGTTTTATTTTTACCAAGGTTAACCCCAACAATACCACGACGGTTTTTACTTAATTGTTTAAAGGCATAATCCATACCATTATTGTTAAATCCAAAACGGTTTAATACGGCGCCATCTTTTGGCAGGCGGAATAATCTTGGTTGTGGGTTGCCGTTTTGAGGTTGTGGTGTGATTGAACCAACTTCACAAAATCCCATTCCCAAATCATTCATTGCATTATAACATTCTGCATTTTTGTCAAATCCCGCTGATAAACCAACAGGGTTTTTAAAATCAATTCCCCATACTTTGGTTGCCAAGATTTTATCGTCTTTGTAAAGTGGTTTGAAATACGCCCCAAGTGATAGCATTTTCACAGTAATATTGTGTGCCATTTCAGGGTCAAGTACACGTAAAAAAGGTAATGCAATATTGTTTATATTCATAATTGTTATTTTATACCACATTACCTTTTTAAATAGTAGTCTAATTTACATATTCGTTTTTTCATTACTGCGTTTATAAACATAAACACCAAGAACAGATAAGCCAACCGACCACATCATACTTAATTCCGCATAAGAACGAATAATTTCCCCCGCAGTTGCAGGGTCATTAAACACGCTGATTGATATTACAATCATTTGTATAAACCAACTTACCGCCATTATATAACCGAATGTTGGTCGCATTCGTCTTACATATTTATCATTACTGTTTATTTCTTGGACAATGGATTGGTTGATGTATTTAATTTTATCCCCATTGTGTTTTGAAATTTTTGCCAATGATTTTGATATATTTTTATCATCGGGGGCGGTTGTGACTTTTGCCAATGCTTCGCCCGCCGATTTTGCGATTTTATCATCACTGTTAATAAGGCTGTCTTTTACAATGTTGATAAGAACGGGAAGCCCCGTCTTTAATAATATATTTTCCAACATTTAATTCACCAACTTGTAAAAGATATGGTTGCCAATGTGATTTACTTGCTTTTGAATATCCATCCACCTTGGCATAACAGCTGTTGTGTGATAATGGTCGGCGCCTTTTGTAATGTCATCAATTTTATCTGCACGAATAATTCGCGACGCAATGCGTTTTGCAATTACAAAGTAATCATCGCTTAGGCTGATATTCATTATCTTTTTATAATTTGCATCGTCCTTATTCCAGCACGAAAATTGATAAGGCTTTTTACAAATATCTGTAATGGTATTACCCCACCAATATCCGCCTTTTTTCTTTGATATCTTATAGCGGTTAAGAATAACCAAGCCAACGGCACGCATTCCCGTTAAGCCTTCGCCCCTTGCTTCCGCCCAGATTGTTTTAGCCATCGTATCAATGTCTTGGTCTTGTTGCGTTTTAAACATTTGCACCTGCCAATTTGTTGTCTAGCTTTTCTTCAATGCGGATAAGGTGATTTGTTAATCGGTTTTCCACATCTTTTAAATAGGCGATTGATGCGTATTTTTGTGCGACTTCTAATTTATTATTGTTAATTTTTTCGTTAAGATATTTATATTTTGCTTGAATATCTATATCTGTTTCAGTTATTTTATTTCTAAGACTTTCTGTTGTCTTGGTTGTATAGGCAATAAATGCAATAAAGATTGGTATTTCAATAAATACAATCCATGTTATGACATCAATGCCAAAAGTTATCGTTTCGTTAAAAGTTTCCATACAGTTTCCTTTCGTTTTATGTTATTGTTATTTGTATGATTAAAAAGTTTATTTTAAAACCAGTTGTTATGTTTCTTTACAATACTTGGTCTAAGTATTTTGTTATTTGTCCTTATTCACTTAATGAACCAAAATATATGGCAAAGGGTGTAAAACCTTTTACCGCACTATGGGATGATGATAGGTTTTTAGCCGAATATCACTTTCCCAAATTTGATCCGTTGGTTAAACAAGGAATTGTTCTTGAGCAAAAAACACATACACCAACAAAAAATCGTTTTGATGAAGATATTATATTAACCAAAGTTTTTTATTATTACCCCGGCGAACAGTGGCGAATTAAACAATGGGAATTAATACATGAAAAATTCCCTAAATATCGCAAGACTTGTTGCGCCCGTGAAGGTTTGTTACTTGGTTATCCTAAAAAATATATCCGTCGTTTTATGTTGTCTAATAAAGTAGAGAGATGGCTTTATAAAAATGGTTTTGTAGATTATCCACCATTATATTATTAATATGGTTTATCAGCTGGAATGTAATCACCATCCCTTAATCTAATGGCATAGTGTTCTGGGCATAATCTGTAATGTTTAGAACCGCCATGAGACCTTTTTTTACAATCTATGCACCAATAATTACCAAATCCCATTGCAACATCAGTTGTATCATCCTGTTTTTTATTTTTATTATAAGTTAATATATTTAATTTGTTAAATTTCATACAGTTTCCTTTCGTTTTATGTTATTGTTATTTGTATGATTAAAAAGTTTATTTTAAAACCAGTTGTTATGTTTCTTTACAGTGCTTGGTGCAAGTATTTTGTTATTTGTCCTTATATAAACAATGAAGCTAAATATATGGCAAAGGGTGTAAAACCTTTTACAGCACTTGCAGACGATGATAGATTTTTAGCCGAATATGAATTCCCGCAATTTGACCCATTGGTTGAACAAGGGATTGTCCTTGAACAAAAATATCACACCCCAATGAAAAATTTTAGGGGCGAAGATATTATATTAACCAAAGCATATTATTATTACCCCGGTGAACAATGGCGTATAAAAAGGTGGGAATTATTACATGATAATTACCCTGCCTATAAAAACAGCAGTACCATTCGTGAAGGTTTATTACTTGGTTATCCTAAAAAATATATTCGCCGTTGGCTTATTCGTGAAAAAATTTATAATTGGTTGCAAAATAAAGAACTAGCGCCAGTTTTTAAATATTAAGTTTCCCCCGGTGGTATATATTGCCCATTTCTTTTTCTTTTAGGGTAACATTCATAACACAGTAATATATGATAAACACCATGATGAAATCTAGGGCAGTCTAGACATCTGTAAGGGCCGTTAATAGCAACATCAATTGTATCATCTTGTTTTTTGTTTTTGTTATAAGTTAATATATTTAATTTGTTAAATACTATATAATCTCCTTTCGTTTTATGTTATTGTTATTTGTATGATTAAAAAGTTTATTTTAAAACCAGTTGTTATGTTTATTTACAATACTTGGTCTAAGTATTTTGTTATTTGCCCTTATTCACTTAATGAACCAAAATATATGGCAAAGGGTGTAAAACCAATTTCCAGAGTTGGTGGAATGCAAGAATGGATTGATGAATATGAATACCCTAGGTTTAAAGAATTATTAAAAAATAAAATTGTACTAGAATACAAAACATCAAAAAAAACTATTAATAGATTCCATAAGGAAGTTGATTTAATAAATTTATATTTTTATTATCCAAACGAAGAATGGCGTGTTCACACTTTAATACGAACTTGGGATAACATTGATAAATACCGAAAAACTATAAGTATAAGGGATGGTATTTTACTTGGTTATCCAAAAAAATACATTCGCCGTTATATGTTATCTGATAAAATACTAAAATGGTTGATTAATAATAATCTTTATTCATTTCCCAAAATTTAAATTAATTATTCCTTTCTTGTGTTAAGTTATTATTATGATTATTAAAATATTAAACCCGATTGTTAAATTCACCTATCGCTTCTGGGGGGATAATTTTGTTATTTGCCCTTATGTAAATAATGAAGCTAAATATATGGCAAAGGGTGTAAAACCGTTTACAGCACTTGCAGATGATGAAAGGTTTTTACAAGATTATTATTATCCATATTTTGATCCATTGGTTAAGCAAGGGGTTGTTATTGAACAAAAAACCCAAAAACCATTTAAGAAAAAAAGTGGAGAAAATATTATTTTTACCAAAGTATATTATTATTATCCAGGTGAACAATGGCGAATTGAACGCTGGGAATACCTGCAAAATAATTATCTTAAATACACTAAATCTTGCCCTATTCGTGAAGGGTTATTGCTTGGCTATCCAAAAAAATATATTCGTCGTCACCGCCTAAATTCCAAAATAGGAAATTGGTTATGTGATAAAGGTTTTATGGTTTAATTGGTACAATAATTCCCTTATCCACACCTTTATTATGACATTCGTTACAATATCCATTTCCATGGCTATTGCCATGTGGTTTTCCGCAACGATCCATATGTGGCTTGGGAAGTCCAGGGCAAAATATTACAGGGCTTCGTCCCGAACCCGCAACATCAGTTGTATCATCTTGTTTTTTATTTTTGTTATAAGTTAATATATTTAATTTGTTAAAATTCATACAGTTTCCTTTCGTTTTATGTTATTGTTTTTGTATGATTAAAAAGTTTATTTTAAAACCAGTTGTTATGTTTATTTATAGTACTTGGTCTAAGTATTTTGTTATTTGCCCTTATGTAAATAATGAAGCTAAATATATGGCAAAGGGTGTAAAACCTTTTACCGCACTATGGGATGATGACAGGTTTTTAGCCGAATATCATTTTCCATATTTTGATTCTTTGGTTAAGCAAGGCATTGTCCTTGAACAAAAAACCCACACACCAACAAAAAATCGTTTTGATGAAGATATAATATTAACCAAAGTTTTTTATTATTACCCCGGTGAACAATGGCGAATAAAAAGATGGGAAATATTAGATAATAAATATAAAGAATATCGTAAAACTTGTTCCATTCGTGAAGGTTTATTACTTGGTTATCCTAAAAAATATATTCGCCGTCATATCCTTTCGGGTAAAATTCTTAGATGGCTTCATAAAAATGGTTATTCAGATTTGAAGCCAATTTAATATTACCAACCATCTCTTAAAAATTTAAAATTACATTTTGGACACAATCCATTTCCCGATGTATCACCATGCCAAGCACCACAATCAAAATTATTTACGGCATAAAAAAACACCACGAAGTGGTGTCAAAATTTAGACGCACTTGTGGTGTTTTCAAAATAACTATAAGATAAAATTCCTAGAATGTCAAGTATGTAATTAAATTTTTTTTGTGATAGCTAGAAAAACTTGTTGTTCCAAGTTTTTCAAGGCACGCGACTTGCATGTCCGTGAGTAGGCGAAGCCGTAAGCGAACGCGGGGGGAATGAGCGGAGCGAATGGGGGCAAAGCCCCCTTAAACATATAATTACTAAATAGATTTTAATCTGATAGAACCAAGAAATTTCACTAAATAACTTTACTTAGTCTAGTAACAAAAAAGGTATGGCGAAGACAACGAGTTGTTATTAAGCCATACCTTTTGCAGTTAATAGACCAGTAAAGTTATTTAGCGTTGTTAAAGGCTGAAATTATTGCTTTAAGCGACGCCGATGTAATATTCTTATCCATCGCCGAACCAAAGAATGATTTACCATTGTCATCGGCAACTTCAATATATGCGATTGCCACGGCTTCATCGCCCGAACTTACCGCGTGTTCAGAATAATCCTGTACCACAAGGTGGTTGCCCGACTTTTCACACATTGCCTTAACAAATGCATCAATTGGCCCCGTACCAACGCCTTCAATATTAACTTCTGTACCATTTTCTTTGATTTTCGCATTGATTACGCGTTTTTCAGAAGAATGGGTATCAACACGGCTTTCGTGTGATATATATTCAAATGGTGAAACATTTTCAAGATATGTTGCTTTAAATTGTTCGTAAATATCTTTTGAAGATTGTTCTTGTCCAGATTTATCCGAATTCTTTTGTACAACTTGTGAAAAGCTTGCTTGCATTTTCTTTGGAATTTTAATTCCATAGTCCGCTTCCATAATATATGCAATGCCACCTTTACCAGATTGTGAATTAATACGAATGATTGCTTCGTAATCACGCCCAACATCGCGTGGGTCAATTGGTAAGTATGGTACATTCCAAGTATCAGAATTTTGTTCTTTTAATGCTTTCATACCTTTGTTAATTGCATCTTGGTGTGAACCAGAAAACGCCGTGTAAACAAGTTTACCCGCATAAGGGTGTCTTTCGTGAACTGGTAATTGTGTGCAATATTCACATACCTTTACAATTTCGTCCAAGTTTGAAAAATCAATTTTTGCATCAACACCTTGCGTATGCATATTTAAACCAAGTGTTACTAAACAAACATTCCCCGTTCGTTCGCCGTTGCCAAATAATGTACCTTCCACACGGTCGGCACCCGCCATAAGTGCAAGTTCCGTTGCCGCAACACCAGTCCCGCGGTCATTGTGTGGGTGCAGTGATAAAATCAACCTTTCACGGTTTGAAAAGTTTTTATGCATCCATTCAATTTGGTCGGCGTGAACATTTGGGCTGGCAACTTCCACAGTTGCAGGTAAGTTAATAATAACTGGATTTTCTTTTGTTGCACCAAAAGTATCAAGTACGGCTTCACAAACTTCCAATGCATAAGGCAGTTCCGTTTGTGTAAAGCTTTCAGGGGAATATTGATAACGAATGTTTGAACCGCTTTCAATTAAACCTTGTGATAAGTCCTTAACCATTTTTGCGCCATTAACAGCGATTTCTTTGATACCTTCCATATCCATTTTAAATACAACATTTCTTTGTAATGTTGATGTTGAATTGTATACGTGAATAATTGCATTTTTTACGCCCGCTAATGCTTCGCAAGTGCGTTCAATTAATTCACGGCGTGCTTGTACTAATACTTGGATTGTTACATCGTCTGGGATATGACCGTTTTCAATTAATTCCCTTGTGAAATCAAAATCAGTTTGGCTAGCCGATGGGAAGCCAACTTCAATTTCTTTGTATCCCATATCAACCAATGTTTTAAACAAGCGGATTTTTTTATCCGCACCCATTGGTTCAATTAATGCTTGGTTACCATCACGCAAATCAACCGAACACCACACTGGTGCAGTTTCAATTTTATTGTTTGGCCAATCGCGTTTATCAAGTTCAACGCTTGGAAATTGTTGGTATTTAGTCATTTTATTTTTATCCCTTATTAAAAATTAAATATATAATATTTGTTTAATTCAATCAATAAAAAACCCCACATTGTATTTGCGGGGTTTTTGAAGTTATCCTTTGTATTGGTCGGCGTGCCTTTTAATTTTTTCTTTTGCAGATTTGGCATCTTCCCAGCCGGTAACTTTAACCCATTTCCCATCTTCGAGGTCTTTGTAAGATTCAAAGAAGGCTTTGATTTGGTCAACTAATAAAGTTGGTAAATCTTCAAGTTCGTTCACATTATCATATAATGTTGTTACTTTTGTATGTGGAACGGCAACAACTTTTTCATCAACACCGCTTTCGTCTTCCATATTAAGGATGCCGATTGGACGGCAACGAATAACTGAACCCGGTGCGATTGGTTGTGGTGTTACCACAAGTACATCTGTTGGGTCGCCATCATCGGCAAGTGTTTCATTAATAAAACCGTAATTGGCAGGGTAAAACATTGGCATTGCAACGAAACGGTCAACTACAACAGCACCAGATTCTTTTTCAATTTCATATTTTACATTTGAACCAGCAGGGATTTCAATAATCACATTTAAATCATTTGGAACATCGCGACCTGCAGAAATTTTATCAACAATCATTTTCTTTATCCTTTTAATTAAATTAATATTTAAGGGATACTAGCAAAATATAATGATTATTTCAATTACTTATTGGAATTTATAAGTTTTGTACCCATTAAGATAAATACAATCGCTGGAATACCCGCCATTGCAGTCATAATCCAAAATGAAGTATAACCAACATTTTCAACCACAACACCTGAATAACCCGCAAGGAACTTTGGTATTACCATCATAAATGATGATAGCAGAGCATATTGCGTTGCTGAATGTTGTTTATTAACAATTGATGAAAGGAATGCAATAAATACTGTTGCTGCCATACCTTGTGCCAGGTTATCAATACAAATCGTTGCGATTAATAAATTCATATTATTACCAACCACACTGATTAATGAAAACATTAAGTTTGAACCACTGGCAAGTAAAGCAACGATAATTAAAGTATTACGCATACCTGTAAATGATAATAACGCACCACCAACGCCAAGACCAAATAATGTCACCCAGAAACCGAATGCTTTAACGGCAAAGGCGATTTCAGTCTTAGTAAAGCCCATTTCTAAATAAAATGGATTTGCCATAACGCCCATTAATACATCGGAAATACGGAATGTAATTGCGATAAGTAAAAGGATAATAAATCCTTTGCCATATCGTTTAAAGAAATCGGTAAATGGTTGAACAAATGCTTGGTTAAAGAAATCACCCGCTGTTTTATATTCAACAACTTTTGTATTTGGTTCTTTTAATAAGAACAATACAGCTAAAATTGGAAGAACCATTATAAACGCCATATACATATATGCTGATTTCCACGCAAGATAATCATAACCCGCACCAGTATCGGCAAGCCATAACACACCAGCACCTGATAATAACATCGCTGTTCTGTAACCATATACATAAAGGGCAGCCATCATTGCTTGTTCGTCTTTTTCACCTGAATCAATACGAAAGGCATCAATAACAATGTCTTGTGTCGCCGAAGAAAAGGCAAGAACAACTGCAAATGCAATCGTGTAAAACAACATATTGGCAGGGTCGGACATTGCCATACCAACAATTCCGATGATAATACCGATTTGTGCGATTAAAATCCACGAACGGCGACGCCCCAGTAAATTAGCAAGGGCTGGTAATTTAATTTTATCAACCAATGGTGACCAAAGGTATTTAAATCCATAAGCAAGACCAACCCACGATGCGAAACCAATTGTGGCACGGCTAACATCTGCTTCTTTTAACCAAGCAGAAAGGGTTGAAAATACCATAAGAATTGGAAGACCCGCTGAAAACCCCATAACAGCCATAATGGCAATTCTTGGTTTTAACAGAATATCTTTAAACATTATTTTTTAACTTCCATATTGTAACGAACAATATTTGCAAAACATTTTTGTTGAGTTTTGTTGTTAATTGGACCCAGCAATGCAACGTGGCGAACTTGATTATTCTTAATTGTTAAATCAAGTGTACATTCAAGACCTTCCGCCTTTGTGAAGTATTGCCAAATATAAAAGCTGTTTTGTTGTAGTGATTTGTTTGGTGTACCAAGATTGCTTACAAGGAAGTTAATATCCTTACCCAGTAATTTCTTAGTATTTAATGAAACTTTGCTGTTTCTGTTTTGTCCCGTTGGTACACGACGACGACCATCAAACGGATAAAGCATTTTTACCGATGGTTTTGCCTGTGCCTGTGCAGTTTCAGTACCAAATGAATTAATGTTTTCAACTTGGTTTGTACCCGCATTTGCAAGTGTTTGTTTTGGTGGAATACAAACATTGTTTTGTTGGTTTTGCTGTGCAGATAATTGATTCAAGTTAAATGCATTGTTATTTGCATATGCGCCAGATTGTTGGCTGTTGCCAGATTTACCATAATTGCTGTTTGTATTGGCATTTGTGTATACAGTACCAGACCATTTATCAGTTGATTGGTTGTTTGTTTCAACTTGGCTTACTTGATAAGTGTTGTTTTGTTGATTGTTACTGTTTCTAATGTAATCTTGTGAAGACATTTGTCTTTGTGATTGGGCTTGGCTTTGGTTACCCCTGTCAACCATACTGTCAGAAACCCAACTTGCAGGAATCTTTACACAACCTGTTGTCAAAGTAAGTAGTGATAGAAGTAATATTTTTTTATTCATTTTATGCCTTTCCTATTGCCTATTACCCTATAATAAGTATATATAATGTAAAAGGCAAGTATCATTTACATTATTTTGGGAATTTTATCATGAAATATGACTTATTAGGTATCGGAAACGGATTAATTGACTGTTTGGGTAAAACAGATGATGAAAATATTGCAAAAATTGGTATTGAAAAAGGCACAATGGCTTTAATTGAAACGGAAACATCGGCAAAAATTCTTGATGTTATAACGGACAAAGAAATCGCAAGCGGTGGGTCGGTTGCCAACACAATGGCTGGCTTTTCGGCACTTGGTGGTAAATCTGGATTTATTGGCAGATTGGGTAATGATGATTTAGGCGAATTATTTGTTAAAGATATGAATACAATTGGCATTGATTACTTGGGTAAAGAAAAATCAACAACACCATCGGGTAATTGTACTATTATGGTAAGCCCAGACGGACAACGCACAATGGCAACTTGTCTTGGTGCATCGGTTGAAATTGGTATTGATGACATTGATTTATCATTACTTTCAAATGCAAAGGTTGTTTATTTGGAAGGCTATTTATTTGACGCGCCAAGTGCTAGGTCTTGCTTTGATATAATCGGTGAAACATTAAAAGGCACAGATACAAAAATCGCATTCACATTATCAGATATGTTTGTGGTTGAACGCCACCGTGAAGACTTATTAAAATTTGTACAACAAAGCGTTGATATATTATTTGCCAACGAAGATGAAATTAATCACTTAATGGGTACAAATGATGTTAAAGATGCAATTGCAAAAGCAAGTGAGATGGCTGATGTTGTAATTGGTACTTGCGGTGAAAATGGTGCGTATGCAATGACAAATGGTAAAACTTATTTCCGCCCTGCAAACAAAGTTGATGTTGTTGACACAACGGGTGCGGGTGACCAATTTGCCGGTGGGTTCTTATTCGGTTATGCAAATACATACGGAATGGAAGATTGCTTGCAAATGGGAATTAATATGGCAAGTTCGGTTATCACCCATATGGGTGGCAGGTTAACAACCGATGCTAAGGAATTAATAAAAGGCATATAAAATATGGCAAAGCCTGATTTTAAAAAGATGATGGAAACAGGGGCTGGACTTTCGGGTTTTGAATGGCCAGAATCTTGCGGGACATTTGATTTTGTTATTAAAAAAGACGGCACTTGGTTTTACCAAGGTACACCAGTTGGGCGAATAAAATTATGCCAACTATTTGCAATTACCCTGCAAAAAGATGACGAAGGGTACTGGCTTGTAACCCCAGTTGAAAGGGGTAAGATTGAAGTTGAAGACGCCCCATTTTTCGTTGTTGAAATGGATGTGGAAGGTACGGGTGATAACCAAGCCTTAACATTCCGCACAACTCTTGATTGGTGGATAACTGCAGGGGCTGAAAATAAAATATGGGTGGAATTTGATGAAAACGGACAACCAAGCCCATACATTTATATTCGTGATGGTCTGCACGCACGAATAAACCGCAATGTGTTTTATGAATTATGCAATATGGCTGATGTTGTTGTTGATGAATTAATTATTCAATCAAATGGTGTTAAATTTTCACTGGGCAAAATAACCGATGAATAAAATTAAATTAAATCATAGTGCTGAATTAAAAACGGTCTTTGACATTGCAAAACAAAACGGTTTTGAAGCCCGCATTGTTGGCGGTGCGGTGCGTGAATACTTATTTGGTAATAACAATGTATACGATATTGATTTGGCAATTAATGCCACACCAGATAAGGTGACTGAAATTTTTGAAACCGCAGGGCACAGGGTCATACCAACGGGTATTGATTTTGGCACAATAACGGTAATAATTGACCAAACCCCTTTTGAAATTACAAGCCTTAGAAAAGATATGGAAACAGACGGCAGAAAAGCTGTTGTTTCATATACGGATAATTGGCAAGACGACAGCATAAGACGCGATTTTACAATCAATGCAATATATGTTGACGAAGCGGGAAATGTTTACGATTACCACAATGGGATAAATGACTTTGAAAATAAAAAGCTGAACTTTGTTGGCGGTGCTGATGTTCGTATTAAAGAAGACGCACTTAGAATCCTAAGGCTGTTTAGGTTTGCCATTACAACGGGTTTTGATGTTGACGATGAAACATATACGGCGTGTAAAAATAATGCGGTATTAATTAAAAAATTATCAATTGAACGCATCGCAAATGAAATGATTAAAATGTTAAAGTCGAAAAACTTTAATGTTGATACAATTTTTAAAATGCGTGATGTGGGAATATTGCAATCAATAATTCCAATGGCGGTTAAATCTGAATTGCCATTATTTAATAATACTTTGCTTGGTAGCAATGATTACATTGCAAAAATTATTGCCCTTAGTGATGGTAACTTTGATATGGCAAATACAATTTGTAATGTGTGGAAATTATCAAATAAAGAAAAACGAAATTTAAAAGAAACATTTACCATTTATAATGACCGTACCTTTGTTCCACAATTTTTGAATAAGTTTTTATATTATAATAATTATGAAGCACTACTTTCGGCAAGCTTGTTAAAAGACGAAAAGTTTTATCAATTTGTAAAAGATAAGACTGGCTTTGAAAAACCAATATTCCCAGTTGACGGAAATGATTTATTGGCACTTGGTTTTGAAAAGGGGGCAAAGCTTGGTTCATTGTTAAAGGCGGTTGAACGATGGTGGGTTGATAATGAATTTAAACCTAAAAAACAAGACTGTTTGCTTTACGCCAAACAAAAAGAACGCATGTAAGATATTTACCTGCGTGGTTTTATTTTTATCTCTTCCATCTTTACGATTATTCCCATAGCCAGTTGCGAACATTCATCATCAATATTGCCGTCAATTTTACTTGGGCGGTATCTGCGTTGGAATGCGGTTATTGCATCGGTTGCATTTTCCGTGTTGTATCCAATCATATCCAATAAATCAAGCAATGGAATATCCGTTTCCACAGGTTCAGGCACAATGCACAAATCGTGCTTTGCCAATTTATCCCACGGGAATTTATAATCGGGGTCAATTTTACGGCTTGGGGCAATATCACTGTGGGCAAGGATATTTTGCTTAACAATAGTATGTCTTGTTTTAATATCTTTGATTAAGGTAATTAAAGCATCAATTTGCACATCGGGAAAATCGTCATATCCAAATTGTTCACCGCCATTTTGCAATTCAATACCGATTGATGATGCGTTAATGTTTTCTTCTGATTGCCATATTGCAATTCCTGCGTGCCAGGCACGATTTTCTTCGGCAACGAATTGAATTATTGTTCCGTCCGTATCAATAAGATAATGGGCTGATACTTCGGTTTCTGTATCAAGAAACCTTTGAGCCACATCATCGGCGGATTTCATATCCGTGTAATGTAAAATGATTTTATTAATATTATAACCGTTGCGGTCATTAAAATTTTGGCTTGGCTTATCAATAATTGTTAATGTCATTTTGTTTCAACCTTTTTAAATATGCGGTCTTTGTGTATTGAATAATATGCACGCATATTCATTGTAAATGCGGAAATGAATATTCCAATAATAATTGAGATATAAATACCATCTAGTTTATAATCATATATAAAGCATAAAACATATCCAAGTAAAGGTCCAATAATTCCATAACCAATTAATTGAATAATTGGAATATATTTTGTGTCGTTAATACTTTGTAAAAATTTTGTTGGTATTTGGCTTATGCTTTCCACAAGGAATGCAATCATAAATAAATAAACAATTGGATTTACTAAGTTAACGATTTGTATATAACTGTCCGCAGAAGAATCCAACATTAAAGCAAAAATATTGTTTGAAAAATTAAATATAATTAATGCAACTACTGTATTTAAAATTAACAGGAAACCAAAACCAATTTTGATGGCTTTTATAATTTCTGTCCTGTCTTTTTTCCCCGCTTGATTTGCGGTGTAAATGCTTGTACCTTCGGCTATGCCAAGTATCGTTCCATATAATAAATTCCATATTTGTATTGTTAATGCAAATGCGGATATGGAATATTTATCAAACTGACCAACATAAACATTACTTATGCTAAATATAACCATTTCCAAGGTGATTGCGATACCAGTTGGAATACCAAGAATTAAGATTTTTTTAAATATTTCAAAATCAATCTTCCAAAACCTTACCCATAGATTAATTTCTTGTTGCTTGGCTTTTAAAGTGGCAATTGTTATTAACAATAATGAATTAATGATAACCGATAATGATGTGGCAAGACCCGCACCATATATACCCATTTCAGGAACACCAAATTTACCATATATAAACATCCAGTTAAATAAAATATTCATTGGTAATGTCATAATGCTTAAAGTTAAAATATGCTTAAATATTCCTTGGTTAATTAAAAAATATCTAAATGGAACAGCGATAAATATTAAAATAGAATATTTTTTCCCATCAATAAATTCAGTTACTTGATATGTAAGTTCTGTACTGAAATTAAAGGCTTTACATATTGCGTCAATATTGTAAAGAATAATTCCGAATATAATTACAAATAAGATTCCAATCCAAACACCGCTTCGCACATTACGGGCAATAAGTCGTTTGTTGTTTGCCCCATTTGCTTGTCCAATAAGTGGGCCAATCATCATCATTACCCCTAGGAAAAATGCAAAGAATGTATAATAAAACACCCCAGCCAGTGACACCCCACCAAAGCTGATTGGGTCGTACTGTCCAATCATAATGCTGTCAATAAATGCTGAGCTAAATTCAATTAATTGTAATGCGACAACAGGAAAGATTAATTTTGAAAGGTTTTTAATTGTGTTTTGCATTATTGGCTGTCGCCTTTAATTGTTAAGGTTAGCCATTGTTCTTCCAATAAGTTCAATGTGTTTTGCGATGTTTCAAGTGCATTCGCCACCGCATTAAATGTATCAGGGTCTTTCGTATATAATTCTGGGTTATCCAGTATTGATTTCATTTTATCAATATTTTTATTTAATTCTTCCATTTGTGTGGGTAATGTTTTTAAGGCGTGTTGTTCCTTTGGCGATAATTTAACTTTTGTTTCTTTAACTTCTTCTGTTTGTTTAATAACAGGTTTTGGTTTTTCCTTTTTAACCGTATCGGTTTTTTCCACGCCTTTTTGTTTTAAATAATCGTCCCAATCACCGATTACTTCGGCAATTTCGCCACCGCCTTCGGTTACCAGTAATGTGGAACATAACCTGCCGATAAAATCACGGTCGTGCGATACGATAATTAATGTACCTTTATAATTTGCAAGCATATCTTCAAGCACATCCAAAGTATCCATATCCAAATCATTGGTTGGTTCGTCAAGTATCATTACATCGGACGGGCGGGATAAAATCTTGGCAAGTAATAATCTGTTTTGTTGTCCGCCTGAAAGGGTTGAGATTTTTGATTTTGTTTCATCGTGGGTAAATAAGAACCTTTTTAAATAACCAACGATATGAATGTCTTTGCCCCCAATGGTAAGGAATTGCCCACCATTCCCCAACATTTCAAAAGGGGTTATTTTTTGGTCAAGCTGTCCGCGGTATTGGTCAAAGTATGCAATTTCCAAATGCTTGGCTTTTCTTATTTGTCCGCTGTCGGCTTCGGCTTGTTTTAATAATAATTTTAACAGGGTTGATTTACCCGTACCATTACCACCAACAATACCGATTGTATCGCCTTTTAATATGCGGAATGAAAAGTCTTTACATATAACCGTATCACCAAAAGCCTTTGAAATATTTTTTGTTTCAAATACCATTTTTGATGCAGATTTATTTTCATTGGCAAACAGTTGTGCCGATTCTGGATTTTTCCTAGTCCTGCGTTCTTGACGAAGCCTTGCCAATCGTTCAAGGCGGGCTTGGTTGCGTTTTCGCCTTGCCGTTACCCCACGCAGTGCGTATCTTTCTTCTTGTTTAATATGCTGTTGTAATTTATTAAACTTGCGTTCTTGTTCTTCGTAAATTGCGTCTTGCCATTCTTCAAAATGTTTAAATGACTTATTCATAAACCTTATTGTTTGGTCTTCTAGCCATAACACACCGTTTGATACATTTGATAAAAATCTACGGTCGTGGGAAATGACAATAATTGCCCCGCGGAATGATTTCATTTCTTTTTCCAACCATTCAATGGCATTTAAATCAAGGTGGTTTGTCGGTTCATCCAATAACAATATATCTGGTTCAGCCGCCAAAGCCCCCGCAAGACCACAACGGCGAATTTGCCCACCTGACATTGTTGATGCGTCCATTTCAGGGTCAATGCCCAATTCTTTTAATAATGATACTGCACGGTATTTTTCCATTTCACCCAATGACATTGTAAATTCAAGTGCATTTCCGCTTTCTGGATTTTTAGGGTCTTGGTCAAGGCGGGTAATTGTTAATGGTTCAAGGCGGAATATTTCCCCGCTTTCAATTTCAAGTCGTTGTTGAATTACATTAAACAGGCTGGTTTTCCCAGTGCCGTTTCTGCCAACCAGTGTATAACAATCACCACGATGTAATAATAAATTTACATCTTTGAATAATACTTCGTTTGTGTATCCTGCTGATACTTCTTTTAATGAAAAGATTACTTCTTTTGCCATTTGCCAATTCGCTGAGATTCTGATTTTAATTGACCACAGGCTGCCATAATATCTTCGCCCCTTGTCTTACGAATTGGTGCAGGGATTTTATTGCTTAATAATACTTGGGCAAAGTTTTCAATCTGGTCTGCGTCCGAACATTCATAAGGGCTGTTATCCCATGGGTTAAATGGAATAAGGTTTACCTTTGACGGAATACCTTTGATTAATTTTGCCAATTTTTGTGCGTGTTCATTTGTATCGTTTACGCCTTTTAACATTACATATTCCCAAGTAATACGATTGGTATTTGAAAGGTTTGGATACTTGCGACAAATATCCATTAATGTTTCAAGGTTATACTTTTTATTAATTGGCATAATTTGTGTGCGTGTTTCGTCGTCTGGTGCGTGCAGTGAAATTGCAAGCGATGCATTTGTTTCAACCGCAAGTCTTTCCAATTGGTCGGCAACGCCACTTGTTGAAACAGTAATCTTTCGCTTTGAAATTGCAATGCCACTTTTATCAGTTAATATTTTTAACGCATCAATAACATTATCTGTATTATAAAGCGGTTCACCCATTCCCATAAATACAATATTGCTAAGGGTTCTTTTTTCACCGTTTAATTGCCAGCCTTCAACCATATCACGGGCAATGATTACTTGGGCAACGATTTCACTTACTTCTAAATTACGGACAAGCTTTTGTGTTCCCGTATGGCAAAATTTACAAGTTAAAGTGCAACCAACTTGCGATGATACACATAATGTGCCGCGGTCTGTTTCGGGAATAAAAACCATTTCGGCTTCGTTACCGTCAAAGAATTTTAATAACCATTTTTGTGTGCCGTCAACTGACTTTTGATGGCTTGTCACCACAGGGCGACCAACCACATATATTTCATTTAATCTTTCACGCAATGGCTTTGATAAATCGGTCATATCGTCAATGGCTTTTGCACCCTTTGAATAAAGCCAAGAATAAATTTGCTTTGCCCTGAATGATTTTTCACCAACGGATTCCATTGCTGTTTTTAAGGCGTCCATATCCATACCGATAAGGTTTGTACGCTTATCAGTCTTATCGCCACCAGGTAAAAAATCATTTAATGTGTCTGTCATTATCTGCACGCCTTATCAATTTTAGATAATATTTTAACAACGCCCTGTAATGAATACACATCTTCCAAAGTTTTACCCGAATTAGTTTTGATTTTTACTTTAAGGGTTCTACCTCTTTTCATTCTTTTAACAATAGATTTATCGTCTTTGTTATAAGGGAATACAAAATTTTTGTGGGCAAACATTTTATATTTTTTACCATCAATATTTAAAGTGATTTCTTTTGTGCCTGTGATAATTGTACCCATATTAATTGATACTTTGTGTTTGTGTCTTTTGTGTGGGCGATTGGTAATGTGTAATTTAACAACCTTTCCACGGCTTGGGCTTGATTGTGCAGATGGGAATGCGTATGCATTACAAATCTTATTACCAGATTCATCTTTGTACATATGGGCATAAAACTTTTTGCTTACCCCAAGGTCTTTGTCCAATGCAAATGCAAAAGTATTAAATGATAACAGTGATAATATTAATAATAATCTTTTAAAAATCATAGCCAACATCTTTCTTTCTGTTCTTGCGGATAATTGGACCACCCGATTGGTGTGGTGGGTGTTCTTCCAATTTGCCCCTTGGTGTTAATGGACGACGACGCCATTTGTGTAATGATTGCACGCGGTCATAAATTATAATTGCCGCAGCGGCGGATACATTAATACAAAACTTAGTTGGTATTTTTACAATGTAGTCACACTTTTCTTGCATTTCAGATGACAGACTTCCGCGTTCAGGACCAAATACATAAGCCGCACGCATTGGATGACAAAATTCAGGAAGTTCAACCGACTTGTCACATAATTCAACACCAACAATGGCACAGTTCTTTGGCACATTAATTTCATCAGCACTTTCATATTCATAATATGGTAAATGTTGGAAAGTCTTTGAAGTGTCGGCTTGGTACATTGTTTTAATGTTTACTTCTGGATTAACTGTAAATACAAAATCCGCATCAAAAGCGTGGGCGGTACGAAAGATTGCACCAGCATTTCTTTCTTTTGAAATACCTTCTGCACCAACAGCAAAAAATCCAGTTTTTTTGTATACAGACATTTTATTAATCCTTAATTGGCAAATTCATCAACCATTTGTTCAAGCCCTTGAATTTCAAAAGCAAGGTCTTGGGCAATTTCATCTTTTTCAGGGTCAAGTTTATCAAGTTCAGCCGTCATATTTTCAATAACAATACTTGCCATTGCCACAACCGCATCAGATACTTCACGGTTTGTTTCAAGTTGAATATTTTGGTTCATCATCATATCTGCATAAGCTTCCATATCTGTTTCAGCCAAGTTTAAAAGTTGTGCGTCAACTTCTGTCCAAACATCACCAAAGTTATCAAGTAATACTTTGCCATCTTTGTTGTTTTCCGCTTCAACCATAATGCGAACGAATTGCCATATATCTATTTCTTTTTTCATTAACTAGCCTTTGTAAGTTTTAAGAACAAGTCTTCTAAGTCTGCTTCTTGTGTTGTTAAATCATTAACATTGTATTTTGTTTTACTTAATTCGGTTAAAATATTACCAATATTTGTCTCTGTTGGTTTAAATGATAATTCAATAGACTTACCATCATTTTTAACAAGCACAGTATTCTTTGGTGTGTGCTTTTTATCAAACTTTTGATTTAATTCAATTATAATGTTTTTGTTATCAACATTTTTTAATAAATCTTTAATTTTACCTTTTGTAATTAAATCCCCGTTATTGATAACGGCAATTTCATCACATAATTCTTCGGCTTCTTCCAAGTAGTGGGTTGTTAAAATAATTGTCACACCTTGTTTATTAAGTTCGCGTACATTATCCCATAACTGTTGACGCAGTGAAATATCAACACCCGCCGTTGGTTCATCAAGAACCAAGATAGGTGGGTTATGTACCATTGCTTTTGCAATTAACAGTCGGCGTTTCATACCACCAGACATTTGCCTTGAATAAGCATTTCTTTGTTCCCATAAGCCAACCGATTTTAAAATTTCTTCTGTACGGCGGTCTTCTTTTTTAATGCCATAAAGACCAGCGTGTAAATCCAACAATTGAATTGGGTCAAAAAACGGGTCAATGTTAACTTCCTGTGGCACGATACCAATTGCATTCTTTGCATTGCGGTGGTCATCGTCAATATCAATGCCCCAAATATTTACTTTACCAGATGATTTTTTAACCAATCCAGATAAGATATTAATAAGCGTTGATTTACCCGCACCATTCGGACCAAGTAAACCAAATATAGAACCGCGTGGAATATCTAAGTCAAAGCCCTTTAAGGCTTTCTTGCCATATCCATCTTTGCTTTCATATTCTTTTTGTACTTGCCTTATTTCAATGGCATTTTTAATTTTTTTCATAATTTAAAAATCCTTAAATCCAATTAAGGTGGAATATATATAAATTTTTCATTTTTTGCTAGTTAAATATAGCATATTTCTTAATTTTGTAGTATTTTCATTAAAACAATTAAAAATGATAGTGGAAATACCTTAAATGACAATTAAACATTTATACCTTATTGATGGTTCGGGCTTTATATTCCGTGCTTATTATGGATACCCGTCTATGTCCCGTCCAGATGGCACCCCAACCAATGCGGTATATGGTTTTTGTACTATGGTGACAAAATTAATCAGCCAAACGGATGCGGATTATGTGGCGGTTATTTTTGACAAGGCTAGAAAATCATTCAGAAATGAAATCTATGGCGATTACAAAGCAAACCGTGATGACGCACCAGAAGATTTAATTCCACAATTCGGTCTTATTCGTGATGCGTGTAAGGCGTATAATATTCCAGCGGTTGATATGGATAATTATGAAGCGGATGATTTAATCGCAACCTATGCCAAAATGGGCGAAGAAATGGGTGCAGAAGTTTCAATTGTTTCAAGCGATAAAGACTTAATGCAATTGGTAAACGATAAAACAACATTGTTTGATGCGATGAAAGATAAAATAATTGGCAGGGACGAAGTATTTGAAAAATTCGGCGTTTATCCAGAAGGGGTCGTTGATGTTCAATCACTTGCAGGCGACAGTTCGGATAATGTACCCGGTGTGCCAGGTATCGGTGTGAAAACAGCGGCGCAACTTATTACGGAATATGGCAATTTGGAAAGCTTGCTTGAAAGGGCGGGTGAAATCAAACAAAATAAACGCCGTGAAAACTTAATTGAATTTGCAAATGATGCGCGAATGTCAAAACAAC
This sequence comes from Alphaproteobacteria bacterium, assembly GCA_049615605.1. Classification (GTDB taxonomy): domain Bacteria; phylum Pseudomonadota; class Alphaproteobacteria; order JAQWUY01; family JAQWUY01; genus JAQWUY01. Next base: position 25,089 of record JBMZFW010000010.1, read on the forward strand.
TTGTTACATTAAAACAAGATGTACCGATTGAAGTTCCAATATCTGAATTTTCAAGACGAAGTTATGACCCTGATGTACTTCGTGAATTCTTGGTTGAAAATAACTTTAAACGATTGCTTGCCAATCTTGACAAAGAAACTGGAACAACAACAGAAATTCCAAAGACGGAAAGCAAAGCCGAAACAACAAAAATTACTTCATCAGTTAACCCAAGTACGGGTAAAAATATTACGGAACTTGACAGTTCAATATTTAATGGCGTGGAAAATAAATATACTGCAATCCATACAGAATATGAATTAAAACAATGGTTATCAGATGTTAAAAACATTCTTGCAATTGATACGGAAACAACGGGTTTAAGCGTGGCGGATGATAATATCGTTGGTATTTCCCTTGCCAAAGAATATGGGGTTGCATGTTATATTCCAATTAACCACGAAACGGGCGGGTCTAGTGAAATTGTTGATTTATTTGCCGAACCAGTGGCTGATGAAACGCAAAGCTTTGACCAAATACCAGTGGCAAAAGTTGTGGAAATTTTAAATCCAATTTTAAATGATACTAGCGTTTTAAAAGTTGGACAAAATATAAAATACGATCTTTCAATTTTAAAGAAAATTGGCATAACTGTTAAACCGTATGACGACACAATGTTATTATCATTATGTAGCGACAGTGGCAGGTCAAAGCACAATATGAATGCACTGGCAGAAAAGCATTTAAACCACGAATGTATTAAGTTTGAAGATGTTTGTGGTACGGGTAAAAAACAAATCCCGTTTTCACAAGCCGATATTGAAAAGGCGACTGAATATGCGTGTGAAGATGCGGATATTACATTAAGGCTTCATACATTGTTAAAGAACCGTGCGGTTGCAAATAATGTGGTTGGTGTTTATGAAAAACTGGAACGCCCATTGATTAATGTAATTGCAAAAATGGAAGAAAAAGGCGTTGCGCTTGACCGTGAAAAATTGGCTGAATTATCAACTGAATTCGGCGTGAAAATGCAAACAGCGGAAAGCAAAGTTTTAAAACTTGCAACAGAAAATGGTATGGAAGATTTTAATGTGGCAAGCCCGAAACAGTTATCTGAATTGCTGTTTGAAAAAATGGGACTTGAAGGTGGCAAGAAAACTAAAACAGGTGTTTATTCAACCAATTCTGATGTGCTTGAAAACATTTTTGACAGCCACCCAATTATTGCAGATATTTTAGAATACCGAACTTTTGCAAAATTAAAATCAACTTATACAGATGCACTGCAAAATCAAATAAGTAAAAATACAAATCGTGTTCATACTTCATTTAATATGGCGGGAACAACAACGGGAAGATTATCGTCTTCCGACCCTAACTTACAAAACATTCCAGCCCGTGGACAAGACGGGCAAAAAATCCGTTCTTGCTTTATCGCAAGTGCTGGTAAAAGCTTTGTAAGTCTTGATTACAGTCAAATTGAATTAAGGTTGGTTGCCCATATGTCGGGTGATAAATCAATGATTGAAGCCTTTAATAACGGGGCGGATATTCACAAATCAACCGCCCAATCTATGTTCGGTATAAGCGAAGTTGAAGCTGATATGCGAAGCAGGGCAAAGATTATTAACTTTGGTATTATCTATGGCGTGTCCGCACACGGTCTTGCCCGTCAAGCAGGGTGCAGTCGTACCGAAGCAAAACAATTTATTGATAATTATTTTAAAGCATTCCCGGGGATTAAAGAATATATGGAATCTGCAAAACAAAATGCAGAAGCCGATGGATATGTTCAAACTATGCTTGGTCGTAAAGTTCACTTACCTGATATTTACAGCAGTAACGGTATGTTAAAATCACACGCCCACAGACAGGCGATTAATTCCCCAATCCAAGGTTCATCTGCCGACATTATTAAAAATGCAATGATTAAGATTGATAATGAAATTGGAAATGACGAAGGCATTGATTTATTATTACAAGTACACGATGAATTAATTTTTGAAGTTGACGATGATAAGTGTGAAATGTATATGGAAAAAATAAAATCAATTATGGAAAATTCACACAAAGGGTTAATTGATGTAAAAGTACCATTAATTGTTGATGGTGGTATCAGTAAAGTTTGGTCAAAGTAAGGAAATAAATATGACAAGAAAAAATAATGAACTTCGCAAAGTTGAAATTGAAACGGGATACAACCCATATGCTGAAGGGTCTTGTTTAATTAAATTTGGCAACACACATGTATTATGTACGGCAACGGTTGAAACAACTGTGCCACCATTTTTACGCAACACTGGTACGGGGTGGGTAACAGCAGAATACGGAATGTTGCCCCGTTCAACACACAGCCGAATGAACAGAAAAAAATCTGCTGAATCGGGTCGCACACAAGAAATTCAAAGATTAATCGGTCGTTCATTAAGGGCGGTTGTTGATGTGAATAAAATGGGTGAAAACCAAGTGCGAATTGATTGTGATGTAATCCAAGCCGATGGTGGCACAAGAACCGCATCAATTACTGGTGCTTGGGTGGCAATGAAATTGGCGGAAAAATATATGCTTGAAAATAATATTGTAACGGAAAGCTTTGTTGTTGATAATGTATCGGCAATCAGTTGCGGTATTGTAAAGGGTGAATGTGTTCTTGACCTTGATTATGAACAAGATAGCTCTGGCGAAGCGGACGCAAACTTTGTCTTAACTGAAACTGGTAAGATAGTAGAAGTCCAAGCAACAGCCGAAGAATATTCTTTCCCACGCGAACAATTTAATGAATTGTTTGAACTGGCGGAAAAGGGTTGTGCGGAACTTTCTAAAATTCAACAACAGGCGTTAAAATAATATGTTATTAAACAATGCGGAAATCGTCCTTGCAACCCATAACAAAGGTAAGATACCTGAAATATCTGCACTGGTTGAACCATTTGGTTGTATCGTTTCGTGTGCGGGTGATTACGGGGTAAGTGAACCGATTGAAGACGGCGATACTTTTGAAGCAAACGCATTATTAAAAGCATGGCATACGGCAAAGGCAACGGGAAAAATTGCAATGGCTGATGACAGCGGTATTTGTGTTGTTGGACTGGATAATGCACCGGGTATTTATTCGGCAAGGTATGCGGGGCAAAGCAAAGATTTCAATATTGCAATGAAACGCATTGAAGACGAATTAAACGAAAAAGGCACAGATGAAAAAGGTGCATTTTTTGTATGTAGCTTGGCGGTTGTAAATCCAACAACAGGCGAAGAACTTGTTTTTCGTGGGGAAGTTCACGGCAATCTAACATTCCCAGCCCGTGGGGACAAAGGATTTGGTTATGACCCAATCTTTATTCCAAATGGATATGATATTACATTTGCGGAAATGGACGCGGATAAAAAACATTCAATAAGTCACCGTGCGGATGCATTTAATAAGATGAAAGAAACTTGCTTTGCAAAATAAACTTGGATTATATGTTCATTACCCATTTTGTAAAAAGAAATGCCCTTATTGTGATTTCAATTCCCATGTAAGAAACAATCCAATCAATGTTGATGAATATGTTGATGCATATATCCGTGATTTAAAAACAGATGCGGGGCGAATTAATAAACAACCGCTAACCAGTATCTTTTTTGGTGGCGGTACGCCATCGTTAATGGATGCGAAACTAGTTGAAAAAATAATTGATACTGCAAATGAAATATTTGGTTTTACCAATGATATTGAAATTACACTGGAAGCAAATCCAACATCGGTTGAAAGCAAAAAATTTAATGACTTTAAAACCGCAGGCATCAACAGGGTATCATTGGGCGTACAATCATTAAATGATGATGACTTAAAATATTTAGGGCGTGAACATTCCGCAAGCGAAGCCTTGGAAGCGGTTGAAATTGCCAAAAGCATATTTGATAGGTGGTCGTTTGATATGATATATGCCCGTCCAAATCAAACCATATCACAATGGGAAGCGGAACTTAAAAAAGCAGTTGAATATATTGGTGGACACATTTCCCTGTATCAATTAACCATTGAACACGGTACGGATTTTAAACGTAAATTTGACCGTGGGGAAATTATAATGCCAAGCGATGATTTGTCCGCCGATATGTATAATTT
>JBMZFW010000011.1:0-29128 GCA_049615605.1 Alphaproteobacteria bacterium
CCGTGAAGGTGGTCGTACTGTTGGCGCCGGCGTAGTAGCTGACGTAGCATAATTTGAAAGGTTGTTTGAAAGGCGGGGGCTAGCCCCCACCTTCTTTTAGGAGTATTTAAGATGGAAAATCAAAACATTCGCATTCGCTTAAAAGCTTTTGACCACAGAGTTTTAGATCAAAGCACTGGGGAAATTGTTGAAACTGCGAAACGCACGGGGGCTGAAGTTTTAGGACCGATTCCTCTACCAACAAAAATTGAAAAGTTTACTGTAATTCGTTCACCACACGTTTATAAAAAGTCTCGTGAACAATTCGAAATGCGTACACATAAGCGCGTTCTAGACATCGTTTCACCAACAGCACAAACTGTTGATGCGTTAATGAAGCTAGACCTAGCCGCTGGTGTTGATGTTGAAATTAAGCTGTAAGGATAAAGAAAATGCGTACAGGATTAATTGCTAAGAAAATTGGAATGTCTCGTATATTTAACGAAACAGGACAACACGTGCCAGTAACAGTATTACAAATTGACAATGTTCAAGTTGTAACTGTAAAGACTGTTGCTACTGACGGTTATAACGCTGTTCAGTTAGGTGCTGGTAAAAGAAAAGTTAAACACACTTCTGCTCCAATGCGTGGTGTATTTGCAAAAGCTAAAGTAGAACCAAAGCGTAAGCTAGTTGAATTCCGTGTTGCGGAAGAAAACTTATTAAGCGTTGGTGATGAACTTTCACCTTCACACTTTGTGAAAGGTCAAAAAGTTGATGTTGTTGGCATCAGTATTGGTAAAGGTTTTGCCGGTGCGATGAAAAGACACAACTTCGGTGGTTTAAGAGCATCTCACGGTGTATCTATTTCCCACCGTTCACACGGTTCAACTGGTCAGTGTCAAGACCCTGGTAAAGTATTCAAGGGTAAGAAAATGGCTGGTCACTTAGGTGCTCATAGAACAACAATTCAAAACCTAGAAGTAGTTGGTATTGATGAAGTGAACGGCTTAGTGCTAGTTCGCGGTGCAGTACCAGGTCATGCAGAAGGTTGGGTTCAAATTAAGGACGCTGTTAAGTTAAACGCTATTCCAGAAGGTGCGCCAGTACCTGCGGGTCTAGTTGGTGCAAACGATGCTGCGGAAACTCCTGCTGATGCTCCTGCTGAAAATGCAGATGCAACAACGGAAGCTCCGGCACAAGCTGAAGCACCTGCGACTGAAGCTCCTGCAACTGAAGCAAAGGCTGAGGCTCCGGCTGAAGCACCTGCTGAAGAAGCAAAAGCTGAAGCTCCTGCTGAAACAACAGAAGAAAATAAGGAATAATAACGATGAAAGCAAAAGTTATTACATTTGAAAACAAATCTGCTGGTGATATTACACTAGCTGATTCAGTGTTTGCTTTACCGGTTCGCCGTGACATCTTAACTCGTATGGTTAATTACCAACTTGCTAAGCGTCGTGCGGGTACGCATAAAGTAAAAGGTCGTTCAGAAGTTGCCTTAACAGGTAAGAAGTCTGTATCGCAAAAAGGTTCAGGCGGTGCTCGTCACCACGCTCGTTCTGCGAATATCTTTGTAGGCGGTGGTCGTGCATTCGGTCCTACACCTCGTTCATATGCACATTCATTACCGAAAAAGGTTCGTGCATTAGCGTTAAAGACAGCTTTATCTGCAAAAGCAGCTGAAGGTAAATTAGTTATTGTTGATGATATTAAGTTATCAAAAGCAAATACTTCTGATTTAGCTAAAAAATTAAAAGCAATGAAAATTGAATCTGCTTTAATTGTTGGCGGTAATGAATTAGACAAAAACTTTGAACTTGCTGCGGGCAACATTATCAAGATTGATGTGTTACCAGTACAAGGTGCAAACGTTTATGATATTTTACGCCGTGATACATTAGTTTTATCTAAGTCTGCGGTTGAAACATTAGAGGCGAGGTTAAAATAATGAGCTGGAAATTTTTAAACAAGAAAACAGTTTCTGATGAACGCTTATTATGTGTAATTGATAGCCCTATCATTACAGAAAAAGCAACATTAGGTGCTCAAAACAATCAGTATACTTTCCGTGTATCTATGGATGCAAACAAGCTTGAAATCAAAGCTGCTGTTGAAAAGATGTTTGACGTGAAAGTTAAAAGTGTAAATACGTTAGTATCAAAAGGTAAGACAAAGCGTTTTCGTGGCGTTATGGGCAAACGCTCAGACACGAAAAAAGCTGTTGTTGCATTGGCCGATGGTCAATCTATTGATGTTGGCACAGGCGTATAAGGGGAATTAAAATGGCTTTAAAACATTATAAACCAACTACACCTTCACAACGCGGACTAGTATTAATTGACCGCAGTGAACTATACAAAGGTAGCCCAGTTAAAACTTTAACTGAAGGTCTAAGTAAAAAAGGTGGTCGTAACAATACGGGTAGCATTACTATGCGTCGTAAAGGTGGCGGTCACAAACGCAGATATCGTATCATTGACTTCAAACGTAATAAGTTTGATATGGTTGCAACGGTGGAAAGAATTGAATACGATCCAAACCGTTCAGCATTCATCGCACTTGTTCGTTACGAAGATGGTGAATTATCATATATTTTAGCACCACAACGCTTATCAGTGGGTGACAAAGTTGTATCTTCTAAAGATGCAGACATCACACCTGGTAATGCAATGCCACTTGCAAATATGCCGATTGGTACAATTGTACACAATATCGAATTAAAGCAAGGTAAAGGTGGTCAGCTAGCACGTTCAGCAGGTTGTTATGCACAACTGGTTGGTCGTGGTGATGGTTATGCACAGCTTAAATTAATGTCAGGTGAAGTTCGCGTAGTGCGTTCTGAATGTATGGCAACAATTGGTGCTGTATCTAACCCAGACAAGAAAAACACTAAAATCGGTAAGGCGGGTCGTTCTCGCTGGTTGGGTAACCGTCCAAAAGTTCGTGGTGTAGCTATGAACCCAGTGGATCACCCACACGGTGGTGGTGAAGGTCGTACATCAGGTGGTCGTAACCCAGTTACGCCTTGGGGTGTACCAACTAAAGGTAAAAAGACGCGTTCAAATAAGGCAACTGATAAGTACATTATCCGTCGTCGTGGCGCTAAGAAGTAAGGAGATAAACTATGACACGTTCTGTATGGAAAGGTCCTTTTATTGACGGCTATCTAATTAAGAAAGCAGAAGCTGTTCACGAAAGCGGTCGTAAAGATGTGATTAAAACTTGGTCTCGTAGATCAACTATATCACCAAAGTTCGTAGGTTTAACTTTTGGTGTTCACAATGGTCGTAAATTTGTTCCAGTTCTTGTAACTGAAGAAATGATTGGTCATAAATTTGGCGAATTCGCGCCGACTCGTACTTATTGGGGTCACGCAGCGGATAAGAAATCTAAGAGGTAATAAAAATGGGTAAACAATCTTTAACAAGACAGTTGGCTGATAACGAAGTAAAGGCGGTAGGTCGCAATATTCGTGTAAGCCCTCAAAAGCTTAACCTTGTGGCGGGTCTTATTCGTGGCAAAAATGTAAATAAAGCTATTAGCGATTTAACGTTTTCAAAGCGTCGTATTGCTGGTGATGTTAAGAAATTATTGGAATCAGCGATTGCAAATGCTGAAAACAACAATGGCTTAGACATTGATAGTTTAGTGGTTAAGGAAGCATTCGTTGGTAAAGCTTTTGTTATGAAGCGTTTCCGTGCAAGAGCGCGCGGTCGTGCAAGCAAAATCTTAAAGCCGTTTTCTAACCTAACAATAATTGTAAGCGAAAAGAAGGAGTCTTAAGATGGGTCAAAAAGTAAATCCAATTGGTTTTCGTTTAGGTATCAACCGCACATGGGATTCACGCTGGTATTCAGATAAATCTTATGCGAAAAACTTACACGAAGATATTAAGATTCGTACTTTAGTGGAAGAAACTTTAAAGCAAGCGGGTATCTCACGCGTAGTGATTGAACGCCCAACTGGTAAAGCACGCGTATCTATTTATGCTGCTCGTCCAGGTCTTATCATTGGTAAGAAAGGTGCTGATATTGAGGTATTACGCTCAAAATTACAAAAGCTTTCTAACGATGAAGTTGCTTTAAACATTGTTGAAGTTCGCAAACCTGACATCGATGCAAAATTCGTTGCAGAAGGCGTTGCACAACAATTAGCAAATCGTGTTTCTTTCCGTCGTGCAATGAAACGTGCAGTACAAAACGCTTTACGCGCTGGTGCAAAAGGTATTCGTATCAACTGTGCTGGTCGTCTTGGTGGTGCTGAAATCGCGCGTACTGAATGGTACCGTGAAGGTCGCGTTCCATTACACACATTACGTGCAAATATTGATTATTCAACAGCTAAGGGTCATACAACTTATGGCGTAATTGGCGTAAAAGTTTGGATTTTCAAAGGTGAAATTATGGCTCACGATCCAAATGCTATGGATAAGCATTTGAATGATGCCCGTTAATTATAAGGTAAGGAAATAAGAAAATGTTAAGTCCAAAAAGAGTAAAACACCGTAAACAGCATAAAGGTCGTATCCACGGCAATGCTAAGGGCGGTTATACACTTGCTTTCGGAGACTTCGGTCTTAAAGCATTAGAGCCAGGTCGTATTACAGCACGCCAAATTGAGGCGGCGCGTCGTGCGATGGTTCGTAACATTAAGAAACAAGGTAAAGTATGGATTCGTATTTATCCAGATTTACCAGTAACAAGTAAGCCAAACGAAGTACGTATGGGTAAAGGTAAAGGTTCACCAGATTATTGGGCGTTCCGTGTTGCACCTGGTCGTATTATGTTTGAAGTACTTGGTGTTGAAGAAGAAAAAGTGCGTGAAGCTCTTGCATTAGCTGCATCTAAGATGCCGATTAAATGTAAAGTAGTTAAGCGTATCGGTTTATAAGGTAAGGGTTTTAATAATGAAAACAGTTGAACTTCGTAAGAAAAATGAAAAGCAATTGAAAGAACAGTTGTTAGAGCTTCGTAAAGAACAATTTAACCTACGCTTCCAAGTAGCGGGTGGTCAATTACAATCAACGGCACGTATCAAAGAAGTACGCCGTGACATTGCAAAGATCAAAACTCTGCTTACAGAAGCAAAAGCTAAAGCGTAAGAAAGGACAAAATAATGCCAAAGCGTATATTACAAGGTACAGTCGTTTCTAATTCTGCGGACAAAACTATCACAGTGTTAGTTGAACGCCGTGAAAAGCACCCAGTTTTAGGTAAGATTGTTACAAAATCTAAAAAGTTTGCTGCACACGATGAAGGAAATAAATTCCAAAAAGGTGATGTGGTAAGAATTCAGGAATGTCGTCCAATTTCCAAGTCTAAGTCTTGGGAAGTATTGGCTGACGAAGCATAAGCATAAGATAAGGAATTAATGTTATGATTCAAATGCAAACTAAACTTGATGTGGCTGACAACTCTGGTGCACGTTCTGTAATGTGTATCAAGGTACTTGGTGGTTCACACCGTCGTACAGCTTCAGTGGGCGATGTTATCGTGGTATCTGTAAAAGATGCAATTCCACGTGGTCGTGTAAAAAAAGGTACAGTTCACCGTGCGGTTATCGTAAGAACAGCGAAAGACGTTCGTCGTAAAGACGGTTCTTCTATCCGTTTTGATAACAACGCTGTTGTTTTAATTAACAAAACTGGTGAGCCAATTGGTACTCGTATTTTTGGTCCAGTAGTTCGTGAACTACGTGCTAAAAAGTATATGAAAATCATTTCACTAGCACCGGAGGTACTATAAAATGGTAGCAAATATCAGAAAAGGCGACAAGGTTGTCGTTATTGCCGGAAAAGATAAAGGCAAACAAGGTGAAGTATTAAAAGTCTTAAAAGAAAAAAATAGACTTGTAATTGGTGGGGTAAATGTGGTAAAACGCCATACGAAACCATCACAGACTTCGGAAGGTGGCATCATTTCTAAGGAAGCATCTATTGATGCGTCTAATGTTGCACACATCGACCCGAAGGATGGCAAAGCAACACGCGTTGGCGTGAAAATTGAAAAAGATGGCACGAAAGTACGCATTGCAAAGCGTTCTGGAAATGCTATTGATAAGTAAACTGTAAACTTTAAGAAAGGGGATACGGCTGATGTCTAAAGAACAGTACGTCCCACGGCTGAAAAATCACTACCAACAGGTAGTATTTAAAAAGTTACAGGAACAATTCGGTTACAAAAATGTAATGGAAGTTCCTAGACTTGATAAAATTGTAATCAACATGGGTGTTGGTTCTGCCGTTGCGGACAAAAAACATATTACTTCTGCAGTAGAAGAAATGGAAAAGATCGCTGGTCAAAAAGCGGTTGTAACAACGGCGAAAAAATCTATTGCCACATTTAAATTAAGAGAAGGTATGCCAATTGGTTGTAAAGTTACCCTTCGTAAAGACAGAATGTGGGAATTCCTAGATCGTTTAGTAAATATTGCGTTACCTCGTGTACGTGACTTCCGTGGTGTAAATGATAAATCATTTGACGGTCGCGGAAATTACTCACTTGGTTTAACCGAACAAATCGTTTTCCCGGAAATCAACTATGATGATGTTAATGTTACTCGTGGCATGAGCATTGTTATTTGTACAACGGCAAAGACAGATGACGAAGCAAGAATTATGCTTGGTGAATTATCTATGCCTTTCAAGAAGAAAGGGGAATAGTTTCATGGCTAAAGAATCTATGAAAGAAAGAAACAAAAAGCGCATCAAGTTAGCTGATAAATACGCTAATCGTCGTGCTAAGTTAAAAGCGATTATTATGAATAAAGAATCTACTTTGGAAGAAGTATTTGCTGCACAATTAAAGTTGCAACAGGTTCCAAGAAATTCTAATCCTAATCGCGTTCGCAATCGTTGTGGCATCACTGGTCGTCCACACGGTTACTATCGTAAATTTAACATGTCTCGTATCCAATTACGTGAACTAGCTAACCAAGGTAAAATCCCTGGTGTAGTGAAATCAAGCTGGTAAGAAAGGAATAGTCAATGTCAATGTCAGATTCATTGGGTGATATGCTTACCCGCATTCGTAATGGTCAGCGCGCAAACTTAGCAACTGTTGCTTGTCCTGCGTCTAAATTACGTACAAATGTTTTAGAAGTACTTAAAAACGAAGGTTACATCCGTGGTTATTCGGTTGCTGAAGTTCGTAAGGGTATCTCTGAAATCACTATTGAGTTGAAATACCACGAAGGTCAAGCTGTAATCCGCGAAATTAAACGCGTATCTAAGCCTGGTCGCCGTGTATATTCAGGTATCCATAACTTAAACCGTGTTTACAATGGTTTAGGTATGTCAATCTTAACAACATCACATGGCGTGATGAGCGATGTACAAGCCCGCAACGAAAACGTTGGTGGCGAAGTACTTTGTCGCGTGTTCTAAGGGGGGAAATGATATGTCTCGTGTCGGTTTAAGTCCTGTTACAATTCCAGAAGGCGTTGAAGTTAATCAAAACGCTGATGTGATTACTGTAAAAGGTAAATTAGGCGAACTAACAGTTCCTGTTCTTAAGAATATCTCTGTTAGTTTTGAAGGTGGCGAAGCAGTTGTAACGCCAGCAAACAAAGTGAAGACTACTCGTCAATCTTGGGGTACAGTGCGTTCATTACTTGCGCAAGCTGTAGTTGGGGTTACAGAAGGCTTCAAAAAGCAATTGGAAATGCAAGGTGTTGGTTACCGTGCCAATGTTCAAGGTTCTAATTTAAACTTACAATTAGGTTTTTCACACGATGTAGTTTATGCAATTCCATCTGACCTTAAGATTGCTGTTGATGGTAATGTTATTACTATTGAAGGCATTAACGCACAACGCGTTGGTCAAGTTGCAAGCGAAATTCGTGGATACCGTCCACCAGAACCTTATAAAGGTAAAGGTGTTCGTTACGTGGGTGAACAAATCCTGCGTAAAGAAGGTAAGAAGAAGTAAGAGGTAAAGAAAATGTTAACTTCAAGACAATTACAAAAACGTCGTCAAGCTCGTACTCGTTTCCAGATTAAAACAAAATCTGGTGATAAAATGCGTCTTTCTGTTTTCCGTTCAGGCAAACACATTTATGCACAAATCATTGACGATTTAAAAGGTAGCACATTAGTATCAGCTTCTAGCGTTGATAATGATGTATTTAAAGGTTTAAAAACTGGCGCAAACATTGAAGCGGCAACAAAAGTTGGTTCTGCCCTAGCGGAAAGAGCTAAAAAAGCTGGCGTTGAATCTGTTGTGTTTGATCGCGGTTCTTATAAATATCATGGTCGCGTTAAGGCACTAGCGGAAGCTGCTCGTGCTGGCGGATTAAAGTTCTAGGAAGGGAATGGATATGTCTACTCGTGAGAACAAGAAAAAATCTGAAGCTAATGAATCAGAATTAATTGAAAAGTTAGTAGCAGTAAACCGTGTTGCGAAAGTAGTAAAAGGTGGTCGCCGTTTCGCTTTTGCCGCATTAATGGTTGTTGGCGATGGTAAAGGTCGTATTGGTTTCGGTTCTGGTAAAGCAAAAGAAGTTCCAGAAGCAATCCAAAAGGCTACTGAAGCTGCAAAGAAATCTATGATCCGTGTTGCATTACGCGATGGCAGAACTTTACATCACGATGTAAAGGGTCACTATGGCGCAGGTAAAGTATTAATGTTTAGTGCTGCACCTGGTACAGGTATCATTGCCGGTGGTGCGATGCGTGCCGTAATGGAAGGCTTAGGTATTGAAGATGTAGTAGCAAAATCTGTTGGTACATCAAACCCATACAACATTATTCGCGCAACTATTGATGGTTTATCTAGAACTGAATCTCCTAGTTCAGTTGCAGCCCGTCTTGGTAAAAAAGTATCAGACGTTGTTGCAAACCGTGATGGTGCTAAAGCTAAATCTAAAGAAGAAGCATCAGAGTAAGGAGTTTTATTATGGCTAAAACAATTAAAGTTACACAAATCGGTAGCCCAATCCGCCGTGAGAAATCACAAGGTCAAACACTAGTTGGTCTTGGTCTTAACAAAATGCATAAGACAAGAGAACTAGAAGACACACCAGCGGTGCGTGGTATGATTAACAAAGTTAAGCACTTAGTGCGAGTTGAAGACTAATACCAGTCTTTGGCAAACAATAACAAAGGATAAAACAATGAAATTAAATGAATTATTTGATAACCCAGGTGCTAAAAAATCACGCCTAAGAGTAGGTCGTGGTATTGGTTCTGGTAAAGGTAAAACTGCGGGTCGCGGTCACAAAGGTCAGAAGTCTCGTTCTGGTGTGGCGATTAAAGGTTTTGAAGGCGGTCAAATGCCATTCTACCGTCGTGTACCAAAACGCGGTTTCAACAACATTTTCCGTGTGGAAAAAGCAGAAGTGAACTTAGGTCGCTTACAAGCTGCGATTGATGCAAAGAAAATTGATATCAAAAAAGAAATTACTATTGTTGAATTAGCTGTTGCTGGTTTAGTGCGCGCATCTGATGTTGCGGTTCGCTTACTAGGTAATGGTGAATTATCTGCAAAAGTTAACATTACTGTAAATGGTGCTTCTGCAACTGCAATCAAAGCGGTTGAAAAGGCTGGCGGTAAAGTTACTGTGCTTGTTTCTAAAAAAGAAGAAGTAAAAGCAGAAAAGAAAGCTAAAAAAGCTTAATTCTATTCAAGTAATTAAATAGATTAAAAAAAGAGGGATTTATTCTCTCTTTTTTTATATATAAATCTTGCTAGTCATAGCATTTTATTGTATTGTCTTTTTGAATTCAAAATTATTTATCTACGGAGATTAAAAACAAATGTCAACACCAGGTGAAATCCAACAAAAAGAACTATCAAGCCGTATATTTTTCGTGCTTGGTGCGTTAATTGTATATCGTTTAGGTACATATATCCCATTACCGGGAATTGATGCGGTTGCATTAAAAGATATCTTTGCTCAACAATCGGGTGGTATCCTTGGTATGTTTGATATGTTTTCTGGTGGTGCGTTATCGCGTATGTCAATCTTTGCACTTAACATTATGCCTTATATCTCTGCCTCTATTATTATGCAGTTATCAACGGCTATCTTCCCATATATGGAAGAAGTTAAAAAAGAAGGCGCGACTGGTCAAAGAAAAATCACACAATGGACTAGATACTTAACGGTATTATTAGCATTGGGTCAAGGTTATGGTATGGCTGTTGGTATTGAAGGTCTTACAACTTCGGCTGGTGGTTCTGCGGTTATGGATCCGGGTATGGTATTCCGTTTAAGCACAATTACGACTTTACTTGGTGGTACATTATTCCTTATGTGGCTTGGTGAACAAATCAACCAAAGGGGTATTGGTAATGGTATTTCGCTTATTATCTATGCGGGTATTGTTGCAAACTTACCATCGGCTCTGGCTAGCTTATTTGAACTGGGCAGAACAGGTGCATTATCAACTGGTTTCATTATTTTCCTTGTTGTTATGGCGGTTGCCGTTATTTACTTTATCGTATTTATGGAACGCTCTGTTCGTCGTATTACGATTCAATACCCAAAGCGTCAAGTTGGTATGCAAATCCAAGGCGGTCAAACAACGCATATGCCAATTAAACTTAATACAAGTGGTGTAATTCCACCAATCTTTGCAAGTTCATTATTGTTATTACCATTAACATTTACTGGCTTTGTTGGTCAAGACAGCCCAGAATGGTTACAAATGGTATCAGCACAACTAGGTCGTGGTCAACTTGGCTTTATGGTTGCCTATGGTTTATTAATTGTGTTCTTCTGTTTCTTCTATACTTCAGTAGTATTCAATTCAAAAGAAACATCTGAAAACATTCACAAAAACGGTGCGATTGTACCGGGTTACCGTCCAGGTGAAATGACTGCTGAATATTTTGATTATGTAATCAGCCGTGTAACTGTTATCGGTTCGGCGTACTTATTATTTGTATGTTTATTACCTGAATTCTTAGTTTCTAAGTATTCGGTTCCGTTCTACTTTGGTGGTACAAGCTTATTAATCGTTGTAACCGTTACAATGGATACAATGGTACAAATTCAAAGCCATATGTATGCGAAACAATACGCAAACTTAATGGCACAACAACAAAAGAAACAAAAAAGATTTAACAGGTAATTATTATGAATATTATTTTATTTGGTCCACCAGCTGCGGGTAAAGGCACACAATCTAAGTTCTTAGTTGAAAAATATGGTCTAGTACAATTATCAACGGGTGATATGTTGCGTGCAGCAATTGCCGAAGGTACGGAACTTGGTCAAAAGGCGTCTAGTATTATGGAACGCGGTGATTTAGTTGACGATGCAACAATCCTTGGTATTGTGCGTGAACGAATGGAACAACCAGATTGTGAAAAGGGTGTTATTTTTGACGGTTTCCCAAGAACAAAAGCCCAAGGCGAAGGTCTTGATGCAATGCTTGCTGATATGGGTAAAAACCTTGATTATGCGGTTCAATTGGAAGTGGACGATGAAATCCTTATTTCCCGTGTGGAAGCCCGTGTTGCCGAAACACCAGTTGACCAAAGAAGACCAGATGATAATCCAGAAACACTAAGAAAAAGATTGGGCGTTTACCACGAACAAACTGGTCCAGTTCTGGAATATTATGCTTCACAAGGTAAATTGCAAAAAGTTGACGGAATGGCTGATATATCGGCGGTTTCATCATCTTTATCTTCTATCTTGGGGTAAAATTAATTAATTTATTTAAAAGGCAGTACTTTATTTATTAAGTACTGCTTTTTTTTAAACCTTTTTCCTTGACACATCTTGGTAATTTGTGTATTTTTAGGCACCATTTGAATGAGTCGAATGGTTGTGCACGCCGAATGGATTGGTTGTGTATATGCGTTGAGATAGGGGGAAAAGCCCCTTGTTTAGCAAAATTGAAAGGAAATAAAATGGCTCGTATATCAGGTGTGAACATTCCTACGAACAAACGCGTAGTAATTTCACTTACTTACATTCATGGTATTGGTCGTGTGGCTGCCAAAGACATTTGTAAAGCAACAGGTGTTGATGAAAGCTTAAGAGTTCAGGATTTAACTGAAGACCAATTAACAAAAATTCGTTCATTAATTGACAGTGACTATATGGTAGAAGGTGACCTTCGCCGTAAAGTATCACTAGACATTAAAAGATTGTTGGACTTAGGTTGCTACCGTGGTTTACGCCACCGTAAGCGTTTACCAGTTCGTGGACAGCGTACTAAAAATAACGCTCGTACTCGTAAGGGTAAAGCAGTTGCAATCGCTGGTAAAAAGAAATAATAAGGGGGATATAGATTATGGCAAAAGCACCTATTCGTAAGCGTCGTGATAAGAAGAATATTACTTCTGGTATCGCTCATATTAACTCAACATTCAACAATACAATGATTACTATTACAGACGTTCAAGGTAATGTTGTGTCTTGGTCTTCTGCAGGTATGCAAGGTTTTAAGGGTTCTCGTAAGTCAACACCTTATGCTGCACAGATTGCTGCTGAAGATGCTGGTAAAAAAGCACAAGAACACGGTATGAAAGCCATTGAAGTAAATGTAAAAGGTCCAGGTTCTGGTCGTGAATCTGCACTTCGTGCATTACACTCAGTTGGTTTAACAGTTACTATTATCCGTGACGTTACAGCAATCCCACACAACGGTTGCCGTCCAAGAAAACGTCGTCGCGTATAATATACCGAACAATAGTATTTATTTTAAGGAATAATCCTTATAACTTTTAATGTGAAAGGTAATGAATCATGACAGAAGTTCATTCAAGTATTACAAACAACTGGAAAAAATTAATTAAACCAGACAGCTTAACTATTACACCAGGCATTAACCCTGAACGCTCGGGCACATTGGTTGCAGAACCATTAGAACGCGGTTTAGGTTTAACACTTGGTAACGCATTGCGTCGCGTACTGTTATCATCTTTACAAGGTGCAGCGGTAACAGCAATCAAAATTAACGGTGTTTTACACGAATTCTCATCTATCCCAGGTGTAAAAGAAGACGTAACAGACATCGTATTAAACATCAAGGCACTAGCACTTCGCACTTTTGATGCAACTGATAAGAAAATCAACTTAACAGCAAAAGGTCCATGTGAAGTAAAGGCTTCTGATATTACTTTACCAACAGGCGTTGAAATTATGAACCCTGATCTTGTAATCTGTACTCTTGATAAAGATGCAAAGATTGAAGTTGAACTTACAGTAAGTTCTGGTAAAGGTTATGTATCTGCGGCTGAAAATCGTCCAGACGATGCGGCTATTGGTGTTATTCCAATCGATTCAATCTTTTCACCTGTGCGTCAAGTGTCATACAAAGTTGACAACACGCGTGTTGGTGAAAACACAGATTACGATAAATTAACATTAAACGTTGAAACAAATGGTTCAATCACACCGGAAGATTCAATTGCACTAGCGGCGCGTATCTTACAGGACCAATTCCAATCGTTCGTTAACTTTGAAGACCCAACTGCGGCTCAAGAAGAAAGCGCACCAGAAGAATTACCATTTGATATCAACCTATTACGCAAAGTTGAAGAACTTGAATTATCAGTTCGTTCGGCAAACTGCTTAAAGAACACTCGTGTAGAATTAATCGGTGAATTAGTTCAATACACAGAAAATGATCTTTTAAGAACGCCAAACTTTGGTCGTAAATCATTAAACGAAATCAAAGAAGTTCTAATGGGTATGGGCTTAAATCTTGGTATGCAAATCGAGAACTTCCCACCAGAGAACATTGATGAGTTAGTTAAGAAAATCGAAGACAAATTCTAAATTTTTGATTTTACTGGTCAATTGATCATCAAAAGCCACCCCGTCATTTACCATATGTAAACTTGGGGTGGCTTTTTTGATTCTTGACTCACTAAAATCAAAAATTGTTATTTTTGATTCCAACCTAGTTAAAGCCAAAAATTATTTAACATAGTCATCGCGATGCCTTTTTTGACCCGAAGGGCGGACAAGCCGAAGGCGAAGTTCATTCTAATCTAATTAAAATCCGTTTTTTAAAAGTTGTATTTTGGTTACAATTTTCCTTGACATAATCCCTTAAATATCATATAAACCACCTACATTGTGAAAACAGTGTTGAAAAGCCCGCCTGTATTGGCACCAAGGTTAAGACCTGAGCGATATGGGTATATGTTAATAAAACAAAAGAAGGAATAATATTATGCGTCACGGTATTAAACGTCGTAAGCTGAACAGAACAGCATCACACAGAAAAGCCTTATTTATGAATATGGCGAATGCATTAATCAAACACGAACAAATTGTAACAACTTTACCAAAGGCTAAAGAATTAAAAGCTGTAATGGATAAACTTGTAACACTAGGTAAAAAAGGTTCTGTGCCACACCGTCGTCAAGCGTTTGCACAATTACGCGACGATGCAATGGTTACAAAACTATTTGGCACACTTGCTGAAAGATACAAAAGCCGTTCTGGCGGTTACACTCGCGTATTAAAAGCTGGTTTCCGTAAAGGTGATATGGCACCAATCGCGGTAATCGAACTTGTTGAACGCGATGTAAAAGCAAAAGGTCAAGACAGCGGTCCAGTACCAGTAAAAGAAAATGGTGAAGTTGAAACACCAACTGTTGAAGTTGAAGCACCAAAAGCAAAAGCTGAACCAAAAGCTGAAGTGAAAAAAGAAGAAAAAGCTCCTGCGAAAAAAGCAGCTGCTAAGAAAACAACAGCTAAAAAAGCTTCTGCGAAAAAAGCAACAGCTAAGAAGACAGCTTCTAAAAAAGCAACTGCTAAAAAATCAGACTAATATTTATTAGTTGATATATTTAAAAAGCCCTGTCATTGATGGGGCTTTTTTTTACTGCCTTTTATCACAACATAGTATATATTCTTTTTATGTCTAGTTTATTTAAAGATAACGAAAATGCACCACTTGCGGAACGATTACGCCCAACCAGCCTTGACATGGTTGTGGGGCAAGAATCTTTACTTGGCGAAGGCGGGGCATTATATCATGCAATTAACAATGATAAATTGCCAAGCATTATCCTATGGGGAACGCCGGGGTGTGGTAAAACAACCCTTGCACGATTAATTGCGGAAAATGCCGATTGCCCATTTGAATCTGTATCGGCGGTGTTTTCGGGTGTTGCTGATTTACGCAAAGTCTTTGATAAAGCAATAATGAATGCGGATATGGGCAAACAAACCGTATTGTTTGTTGATGAAATCCACCGCTTTAATAAGGCGCAACAAGACAGCTTTTTACCATATGTGGAAAACGGAACGGTAATTTTAATTGGTGCAACAACGGAAAACCCATCATTTGAATTAAATTCCGCATTGCTTAGCCGTGCCCAAGTATTCACATTAAACAAATTAACCGCCAAAGATATGGAAACATTACTTAACCGTGCGGAAGAATTAATGCAAAAACCAGTCCCACTGGACGAAGAATCAAGAACATTACTTCTTGAAATGGCTGATGGTGATGGCAGGTACTTTTTAAATATGGTTGATGTGTTAATGGGTATTCGTGTTGAAAAACCAATGAATAAAGAACAATTAATGACAATCGTCCAACGCCGTATGCCAATGTATGATAAATCAGGCGACAGCCATTACAATATGTTATCTGCATTCCACAAATCAGTTCGCGGTTCCGATGTACAAGCATCATTGTATTGGATGGGACGAATGCTAGCAGGGGGCGAAGATCCATTGTCAATTGCCCGTCGTATGTTATGTATTGCGTATGAAGATGTTGGGCTTGCCGATCCACAGGCGGCACAACAAGCAGTCCTTGCGTGGGACACATTCAAACGCCTTGGCACACCAGAAGGTGAAAGGGCATTAACACAGGCTTGTGTTTACCTTGCAACCGCACCAAAATCAAACGCGATTGACCAAGCAACCAAAGCAATGCTTAAAGCGGGTAAGGATATGGCAAACTTCCCACCGCCAAAGAATATATTAAACGCCCCAACGGAAATGATGAAAGATATGGGATACGGCGAAGGTTATCAATACGACCACAACCACCCAGATGGATTTTCGGGTCAAAACTTTTTCCCTGAAGAGTTGGGACGATTGGATTTATATACAGTCGGTGATAAAGGGTTTGAAAAAGAGATTAAAAAGCGTGTGGACTATTACGAAAACCTACGCAAAGAACGCAATAAAGATTAATTTTAATTGATTATTATCTGCGGTTTTATTCTAGTCTAATTAAAATTAATCTAGTTTTTTTAAAAGGTTTACAATTTCTGGGAATTATCCTATTATTGCCATATGTTAAACAATATTATTTTTATTAGTCTTGGTGCGGTTTTCGGTGCGGTTTTACGCCACTATGTATCGTTCTTTTTTGCGTCATTAACCGTGTTTGGTTTTTCGTGGGGAATATTACTTTGCAATATAATTGGTTCGTTCATTATGGGGGCGTTTATTGAATCTGGGGCTAAGGTATTTAATATTTCACAAGAATTAAGATTTTTAATCGCAACTGGTTTCCTTGGTTCGTTCACAACATTTTCAACATTCGCAATGGAAACGGTATTAATGTTTAATAAAGCTGAATACATTAGTGCCATTGTTTATATTTTTCTTTCCGTTGTGTTATCAATTATCGCATTATACCTTGGTATGAATATTGTAAAGGTATTTGCATAATGGCTGTTGAAATGGTTACGGTAAAACCAGATGACGCCGATATGCGACTGGACAGATGGTTTCAAAAATACTATGACTTAAACTTTGCTATGGTACAAAAGAAATGCCGTAAAGGTGAAATTCGCCTTGATGGTAAGCGTGTTAAGGGTAATGAACGCGTAAGTGCGGGAATGGTTGTTCGTGTACCACCAATGGATAAAAAAATAACCAATCCAAATGCGGATAAAGTGTATAACCCAGAAGATGCGGAATTAATCAAATCAATGGTAATACACAAAGATGACGATATTATCGCCATTAATAAGCCTGCGGGAATTCCAGTACAAGGCGGAACAAATACACTTAAACATATTGACCACTTAACAAGATACTTGCACCGTGATAACCAAGACAAACCAAGATTGGTTCACAGACTGGACAAAGATACATCGGGTGTATTATTACTTGCCCGTAATCGCAAATCGGCAAATGACTTGGGTGACTTGTTTAAACGCAATAAACCAAGGAAAGTATATTGGGCGGTAATCGTGGGCGAACCTGATATGGATTCAGGTCAAATATCAGCCCCATTGATAAAAAAGAATATGGGCGGACAAGAAAAGGTTGTCGTTGACGAAGACGAAGGAAAAAACGCCATTACCGAATTTGAAGTGTTACAACGAATGGGTGGGGTGTTAACATTGGTTGCACTTTATCCACTTACGGGTCGTACGCACCAATTAAGGGCACATATGCAATATATGGGAACGCCTATCTTGGGTGATGGTAAATACGGTGGCAAAGATTCATTTGTATCAAACGAAGCCCACACAAAGAAAATGCACTTACACGCAAGACTTATTGATACGGGTGATTTAAATATCGTTGCCGATATATCGGGGCATATGAAAGATACATTTAAAATGTTTGATG
This sequence comes from Alphaproteobacteria bacterium, assembly GCA_049615605.1. Lineage (GTDB taxonomy): Bacteria > Pseudomonadota > Alphaproteobacteria > JAQWUY01 > JAQWUY01 > JAQWUY01. The sequence goes on from JBMZFW010000011.1 coordinate 17,500, forward strand.
TTAACATAGAACCACACTTTGATAGTGTGTTTGAGGATTTAAAATAATGCGATTAATTGTCTTTGATTGTGATGGAACATTGGTTGACAGCCAAAAGGGAATAATGCGTGGCATTGAAACGGCTTGGTCTGAATTTGGACTGGAAATACCAAAGCTATCATCTGTATTACAAATTATTGGGTTAAGCCTTGAAGATGCGGTTGCCGTGCTTGAACCAAACCTTGATAAAGAAACGCAAAATAAGCTGGTTGAAACATATATCAATGTTTTTAAAAACAGCGGTGGGGTTAAGGATGAAGAAGAAATATTATTTGACGATGTAAAAGAAACATTGCAAACCTTAAACACAGAAAATACAGTAATGGCGGTTCTTACGGGTAAAAGCCGTGGCGGTTTAATGGCAACTTATGAAAAACAAAACATTGGTGATTTTTTTGTAATAAGTAAAACTGCCGATTGTGGACCAGGTAAACCAAACCCGCATACTTTAAATGAAATAATTACCGAAACAGGCGTTGATATTAATCGTGTTGTAATGATTGGCGATACAACACATGATATATTAACGGCAAAGAATGGTAATATTAAATCAATTGGCGTAAGCTTTGGTTATCATTCAGTTGATGAACTTAATTCCGCAGGGGCTGATATTATTGTTGATAAATTTAATGAACTTCCAAATGCCATTGCAAAATTAATTGGTGAATAATATGAAACGATTTTATAAAGAAGTATCAATATCTGAAAACGAAGACGGTAAATACACAATATTACTTGATGGTAAAACAATTAAAACGCCAGTTGGTGGTGAATTGCTTGTTCCAACGGAAAAGTTGGCTAATTTAATCGCAAGCGAATGGGATAATATTGCTGATGATGAAGACATTAACCCATCTAATATGGAATATATGTGTTATACATCAACGGCAACGGATAAAATTGCACCAAATAAAGACGCGGTAATTGAAGAAATGTGTTCTTATGCAATGAACGATGTTATTTGTTATCGCAACCAATCTGATGGTGAATTATATGACATGCAATTTAATGCGTGGAATGAACTTTATAAATGGGCAACTGATGAACTTAATATGCCCCTTGAAATAACTTATGATTTAATGCCAATTGAACAAGACAAACAGGTCTATATTTCCGCAAAAGAAATATGTCAGCGAATGGATGAATTTGAACTTACATCGTTTGCGGATTTTGTAAATCACTTTGGTTCATTTGTTATCGCTTATGCGGTGATAAAGGGCAATATTACCGTTGAAGCGGGGTTCTATAAAGCCAACATTGATGAATTCTTTCAGAATCAAAAATGGGGCGTTGACGAAGAAATAGAACAAGAACGAAATATGATTAAAGAAAGTTTACAAAAAAACCTTATTTTTTATAAGTCTGTAAAATAATTTATCACTTAACATATTGATTTATAATAATTTTTTTAAAAAATCAAAAAAGAACAAAAAAAGAACTTTACAATAGAACAAATATAGTACATAGTATGTTTATAAGATTAAAAAAATAATTTTTCTTATTTTGGTTGATTGTTATATGAAGGAGTAATACTATGGCTAATAAAACATTAAAAATCGTGGAAGATAAAAAAATGGATAACGACAAAACAAAAGCATTAGAGGCAGCACTTGGACAAATTGAACGTTCATTCGGTAAAGGTTCAGTTATGCGTCTTGGTGCGGAACAAAGCCTTGATGTGGAAGCTATTTCAACAGGTTCATTATCACTTGATATTGGTCTTGGTATCGGTGGTATTCCAAAGGGTCGTATCATTGAAATTTATGGTCCAGAATCATCTGGTAAAACAACACTTGCATTACAATGTGTTGCGGAATGTCAAAAAGCTGGTGGCACGGCTGCATTTATTGATGCGGAACACGCGCTTGATCCAGTATATGCAAAAAAATTGGGTGTTAATAATGACGACTTATTAATTTCACAACCTGATGCGGGTGAACAAGCCCTTGAAATCACTGATACACTGGTTCGTTCTGGTGCGGTTGATATTGTGGTTGTGGATTCGGTTGCTGCCCTTACACCAAAGGCTGAACTAGAAGGCGAAATGGGTGACACACATGTTGGTTTACAAGCCCGTCTTATGTCGCAAGCACTTCGTAAATTAACTGGTTCAATTTCACGAACTGGTTGTACGGTTATCTTTATTAACCAAATTCGCATGAAAATTGGTGTAATGTTTGGTTCACCTGAAACAACAACGGGTGGTAATGCGTTAAAATTCTATTCATCGGTTCGTCTTGATATTCGCCGTATCGGTCAATTAAAAGAAAAGGACGATGTAATCGGTAACCAAACAAGGGTTAAAGTTGTTAAAAACAAAGTTGCCCCACCATTTAGAACTGTTGAATTTGATATCCTTTACGGTGAAGGTGTATCAAAACAAGGTGAAGTAATTGACCTTGGTGTTAATGCGGGAATTATTGAAAAATCTGGTTCTTGGTATGCATACAAAGGTGAAAAACTTGGTCAGGGTAAAGAAAATGTGCGTGAGCTGTTTAAAGAAAAGCCTGAACTTTGCCAAGAAATTGAAAATGAAATTCGTACACAGTCTGGTTTATTACAAGGTAATATGCTTGAAGAAGCTTCAAATGATGAAGTTGCCGAAGCTAACCTAAACCCAGAAGATGATAATACGGCAAACATTACAGAAGAATAATTTTATTTTACTGTGAAATAATTAAAAGGGGCGATAATGCCCCTTTTTTTATTGAAAAATATTAAATAAATTGCTATGTTTTAGCCTTGTTAAAAATAATCAATTAAGCAAGGTAATCCAATGAAAGCAAGCGACATTCGTTCAACTTTTTTAAACTATTTTGAAAAGAACAATCACCAAATTGTTGATTCTTCACCACTAGTACCACAAAACGACCCAACATTAATGTTTACAAATGCGGGTATGGTACAGTTTAAAAACTTATTCACTGGACTTGAAACGCGTGATTATAAAACCGCAACAACATCACAAAAATGTGTTCGTGCGGGTGGTAAACACAATGACCTTGAAAATGTTGGCTATACGGCACGCCACCATACATTCTTTGAAATGATGGGAAATTTTTCATTCGGTGATTACTTTAAAGAAAACGCAATTGAGCTTGCATGGAACTTATTAACAAAAGAATACGGTCTTGATAAACAAAAATTACTTGTGACTGTTTATCACGATGATAATGAAGCAGTTGAATTTTGGAAAAAGATTGCTGGTCTTTCAGACGATAAAATAATCCGTATTGCCACGGACGATAACTTTTGGTCAATGGGTGATACAGGTCCTTGTGGACCGTGTACGGAAATATTTTATGACCACGGCGAACACATTGCCGGGGGTCCCCCTGGTTCACCTGATGAAGATGGGGACAGGTTTATTGAAATTTGGAATCTTGTATTTATGCAATTTGAACAAATGGAAGACGGTTCGCGTAAAGACTTGCCAAACCCATCAATTGATACGGGGATGGGGCTTGAACGATTGGCAACAATTTTACAAGGTAAACACAATAACTATGACATTGATATTATCAGAAATATCATTGAACACACGGCAAGCATTACTGGTGGTAACCCAGATGATGCCAGCTTTAAAGTAATTGCCGACCACTTGCGTTCGTCTGCATTCTTACTTGCCGATGGTGTTATGCCATCAAACGAAGGTCGTGGTTATGTTCTTCGCCGTATTATGCGTCGTGCAATGCGTCACGCCCATATTCTTGGGGCGAAAGACCCTCTTATGCATCAATTGGTGCCATCACTTGTAAAAGAAATGGGTGACCACTTTACAGAATTAAAAGATGCGCAATCACTTATTACAGAAACTTTAAAACTTGAAGAAACAAGATTTAAAGAAACATTGGACAGGGGCTTAAAGCTTCTTGAAACTGAAACAGATAAAATGGGTTCAGGTAAAGTACTTGATGGTAAAGTTGCATTTACCCTGTATGATACTTATGGTTTCCCAGTTGACTTAACGGCTGATATTTTACGCGGTCAAGACCGCAGTGTTGATATGGCTGGTTTTGATTCAGCAATGGAAGAACAAAAACAAAAAGCCCGTGCGGCGTGGACTGGTTCTGGTGCATCAAAGACCGATACGGTTTGGTTTGATGTTAAGGATAAAGTGGGGGCAACTGAATTCCTTGGTTATGAAAATACAAAAGCCGAAGGGGTTGTATCGTCAATCGTTGTTGATTCAAAAGAAACTGATAAATTATCAAAAGGCGACGAAGGCGTAATTATTACCAACCAAACACCATTTTACGGTGAAAGCGGTGGTCAAGTTGGCGATACGGGTATCATCAAAAATGATAATTGTGAATTATCTGTTACCGATACACAAAAGGCATTGGGTGATTTATTCTTACACTATGTAAAGGTTAAATCGGGCGAAGTTAAAACAAATGATGCGGTTGAATTAATTGTTGATACAGACCGCCGTCAAAAGATTGCTTCAAACCATTCGGTTACACACCTTATGCACGAAGCATTGCGTGATGTACTTGGCGACCATATCGCCCAAAAAGGTTCATTACAAAATGAAAGCTTAACAAGATTTGATGTAAGCCAACCAACAGCAATATCAGACGAAGACATTATTCGTGTTGAAAACATTGTAAACGAACAAATTCGTGCAAACACACCAATCACAACGGTTGTGACAACCCCTGAAAATGGTCGTGAAATGGGTGCACAAGCATTGTTCGGTGAAAAATATGGTGATGAAGTTCGCGTTGTTGCAATGGGAACACCAGAAAAAGGTAAAACCGCATATTCAATTGAATTGTGTGGCGGTACGCATGTTAAAAACACTGGTGAAATTGGTGGCTTTAAAATTATTACTGAAACGGCTGTATCGGCGGGTGTTCGCCGTATTGAGGCAATCACTGGAACGGCACTTAATGAATATGTACGCAACCTTGAAAATGTTGTGGCAAAATTAAATGACCAATTAAAATCAACAACTGCGGATTTACCAAACAAAGTTCAATCTTTACAAGATGCAAATAAAAAACTTGATAAAGAATTGGTTGATGTTCGCCGTAAACTTGCAAGCGGTGGTTCAACTGGTGAAGAATCTGTTGAAACAGTAAACGGTGTAAACTTTATCGGTCGTGTGGTTGATTTACCTGCCAAAGAATTAAAAGGCTTAGCGGACGATTTAAAATCACAAACCAAAGGCGATACGGTAATTGCCCTTATATCAACAGACGGTGGCAAAGTATCAATCGTTGTGGCATCAAGTTCACAAAACCACGATGCGGTTGCATTGGTTAAAATCGGTGCGGAAGCACTTGGTGGTAAAGGTGGCGGTGGTCGTGCCGATATGGCACAGGCGGGCGGAAGTAATCCGAATGATGCTGATACAGCCATAGCAAACATCAAGGCGAATCTTTAATTTTTTAATAAATTATTATAATTTATTTTCTGTGGAAAAAGTATTTATAAAATACTTTATCAGAACATCTATTGATAATTAACCCAAGTAATGCGATTAAGATAAATGTGATTAGCAATCTAAACATAATCAGTGCCATAAAATCACCTCCGATTACGACCATTAACACCGTATCTTCAATAATAGCGTGGGTTAAGCATAATAAAGCCATTGATAAATAAATATCACGGTTGCGAATTGTGCCTTTTTTTGCTTCTTCTACAAAGAATGCACCGCCGTATGCAAGACCCAGTAATAGTCCAATTACCGTGATGCTTGTTGCATTTTTGTTAATGCCAATCATTCTTACAAATGGTGATAATATCCATTCAAGGAAATTGGTGATTTTTAAAGCTTTTAACAATTCAACCATAAATACAATTACATAAACCGCAACGAATAAATACCCCATTGATTTTAATGAATTAAGAACCCAATCACCAAATGAACTGTGAATGTTTTGAGGTTCAATAAGTATGTTTGCCGTTTCTTGGTACAGCCCAAAATGATTAGCCGTTGTTATAAATGCCCACGCCATAAATACTGTTGATAATAATCGGAATGCAATGATAATTGGTAATTTTAACCCAACCATACGAACAACTGCCATTTCAATAAACATATTATGGGTTACAAGGATTAAGAATGAAATCGTTGTTGCCTGTGCCAGTGTGATTGATTGCAATCCGTCCATATTGGAAAATACACTTAAACCAGCATACAGATTAACCATAGCGGCTGATGCCACAACCAAACCAGTTTCCCCGCTAAGACCCAAAAATTGCATAACAGGGGTTAAAACTTCCGCTAAGTATTCAATACCACCAAGTTCCGCCAAAATCTTAACAAAGATAAGCGTTGGTATCATTACTTTAAGGAAAAAGATATAAATCTTTGTTCCCGTTTTTGCAGTTGTTTTTAATATTTCCATAATTAACCTTTTATTATTTTTTCTATTTTGTCTTTATCCATATGGTGAAGCCCAATGATAACTAGTCTAGTTGTCTTTGGTTCATTATCAGCCCACGCACGGTCAAAGTATTTTGTAAACCTTGGTCCAACACCTTGAATAACCTGTCGCATTGGTTTGTCTGAATTATAAATGAAACCTTTTATACGCAAGATGTCTTGTTGTTTAACCGCTTCTTGTAATTTTAATTCCAATGCTTCGGCGTCTTTTACTTCGCCCAAATCAATTGTAAATGAATAAAATTCATCGTGTGAATGGCTGTGTTCTTCACCTGTTTCGTGGTGGTGGTCGTGGTGTGTTTTGCGGTTGTCAATATCGTCTTCAACCGCCACGCCAAGCCCAAGTAATGCATCACCCGATACAGTTGCGTTTGAACTTTCCACAAATAATACCCCGTCGCGGACTTCTTGTTTTAAATCAGCTTTTAGTTTTTCCATTTCAGTTTCTGAAATTAAATCAGCCTTATTCATTACAACAACATCAGCGCATAGTAATTGGTCTTCAAAGACTTCGTGTAATGGGTTTTCGTGGTCAAGGTTTTCATCTAGCTCTCTTTGTTGTTGAACCATTACTTCATCGTGGGCAAATTTACCTTCGCTTAATGCTTTTGAATCAACAACCGCAATAACCCCATCAACTGTGGCACGGGACTTAACAGTTGGCCAATCAAATGCTTTGATTAATGGCTTTGGTAATGCAAGACCAGATGTTTCAATTAAAATATGTTCTGGTGGATTTTCCCTGTCTAATAACTTTTCCATAGTTGGCAGGAAATCATCCGCAACCGTACAACAAATACAACCATTTGATAATTCAACAATATCGTCTTCGGTGCAATCGTCCATACCGCAACCTAATAACACATCGCGGTCAATACCCAAATCGCCAAATTCATTAATTAAAAAGGCTAGCTTTTTATTGTGATTATTTTCAATCATATGACGGATAATGCTTGTTTTACCCGCACCTAAGAAACCAGTGATAACCGTTGCTGGAATTTTTGCCATTGTTTAATTTCCTTTTAAGATAGTGTTTAACCCCGCAATAACAAAGTGAACATTACTTGCAATTTCACCTAACTTTTGATTAAGCAAGCCTTGTTCATTTTGAAATTTACGCCCCATTTTATTATCAGCCACCAAAGTATGACCAACTTCGTTTGATACAATTATGATTTCTGCTTTTGTTGATTGTAATGATTTGATTAAATCATTTGAATAAGTTTCAATATCTTTTTCATTACATAATAAGTTTGATAACCACATTGAAATACAATCAATCATTATTACTTCATTTTGTTTTGCAGAATTTAAAATGCTTACAATGTCAGTTGTTTCTTCTACAGTTTGCCATGAATTGTCGCGTTCTTGTTTATGAAGTTTTATTTTATTATCCATTTCCGCATCAATATTTTGCGCCGTTGCCAAATATATTTTTTGCAAATTGTTTTTATCACTTAAACTTTGCGTTAATTTAAGTGCGTGTTTTGTCTTGCCCGATTTAATACCACCAATAATAAGGCTTATCATAGACCAGTTCCTTCAAATGGAAGCTTGTTAATAAACCTTACACGCCATTTGCCTTTGTCATTTGATTTTACCTTGTGAAAGTGTTCAATCAGTGTAATTGATTGATTATCAATAGTCACATTAAGTGCATTATCAAGTGGCATATCCATTGCAAAGGCAAGCATTGCACGGATTGTCCCACCGTGGGTTACAGAAATAATATTTTTCCCCGAATGTTTATGTGTTAATTCGTGCATTTGATGGCTTACACGACTGAATAAATCGGCAAAGCTTTCACCACCAGAAATACGGTTGTGGGCAGGGGCATACCAAAATGTTTTATCAGTTTCCTTGTAAACATTTTCAAATGGTTGACCTTCCCAATCGCCAAAACTTTGTTCGTTAAAATCCGCAACTTCAATTCGTTTTGGCATTTTTAATCCCGCCGTTTCAATTGCATTTGCTGTTTGATGTGTGCGTTTAAGTGCGGATGTAATTAATACAGTATCATCGTTTGGTAAATGTTTTGAATTCCAACTTGATAATTCATCACACGGCTTACAATCCACATCTTGACCACCATAAAATGTTCCATTATGAACGCTTTCTGGGACAAGGGCGTGTCTTACACAATACCAATTTGTTTTAATCCAATCATTACCAGCCATAGAAATATCCAATCACATTGCCAGATGATACAAGGGCGTATAATAATATTAAAATAATAATTTCACTTATTACTTGGACTGCACCAAGACAATCACCAGTTACCCCGCCAATCTTTGACTTAAAGAATGCAGAAAATAATATTGGCATTACAATTAATATGCCAAGAATATTAAGCATTGCCATTGTTCCAAACATAAAATATGCAACAACCATATTAAATAAAGTAATAAATAATATTGTTAAAATAGTTTTATTTGTATCAACATCAACACCAATATAATTTAACAACCCATTTTCTTTTGCTTGTGGTGTTGTTAATTGTACGATACCCATAACAGAACGCGACGCAACAGATGAAATAATAAGACTTATCATAATTGCCACCGTATCAGGGTATGATGATAACAATGTATAATATGTTAAAAATACAAAGATTAATGTAATTGTGCCATAAGCACCAATATGTGAATCTTTCATAATTTCAAGGCGACGGGCTTTGTCATTACCGCCCCAAATACCGTCAAATGTATCGGCAATCCCATCAAAATGCATTGCCCCAGTTAACAATGCCATAACCATAATAATAAATACGGTTGCTGTTTTAACGGGAATATAAACAGGCGAAATAATCATTAATATCACAAATGCCGTATACAACAGCCCAAGAATTAACCCAACAATAGGGTAAGCCCAAATGATATTTGACTTTTTAAATGATAATTTAGGTAGTGGAATTCGTGTTAATAAAGATATGGCTAGTAATATTGTTTTCATAGTATTGTTTTCAAAAATTAAAGTTAAAAAAATATTCTATGTTTTTATTGCTTAAAATACAATATAAAGTTAGTATATTTTTTTAAATAATTAAAAATAAAAGGGATGTTTTAATGAGTGAAGATATATCTTTAAATAGCTTTGATGAAATTAAGAAAATATTTAAATCTTTTCCAAGTGCTTGTGAAAAAAGTGAAAAGCTTGCAAAAGACAGGGATATGGAACTTACAAAGCCACCTGGTGCACTTGGTAAACTAGAAGAATTAGCATTCTGGTTGTCCGCTTGGCAGGCAAAACATCCAGCAACTATTACCCGTCCAAGGGTTGCCGTATTTGCTGGCAATCACGGGGTTGCAGACCAAGGGGTTTCAGCATTTCCAAAAGAAGTGACGGCACAAATGGTTATGAACTTTCAAAATGGTGGTGCGTGTGTAAATCAATTATGTAAACAGCAAGATGCAGAATTAAGAGTCTATGAAATGGGGCTTGATAACCCAACCAAAGACTTTACCAAAGAACCAGCAATGACTGAACAAGAATGCGTAAATGCAATTTCATATGGTATGACAACTGTTGAACCGGGGATTGATGTTTTATGTGTTGGTGAAATGGGTATTGCAAATACCACTTCGGGTGCGGCAATGGCGTATGCTTTGTTTGGCGGTGAAGCGGAACATTGGACAGGTCCAGGTACTGGGGTTGCAGGGGACGCATTATCAAATAAAATCCGTGTGGTAGAAGAAGGTGTGAATAAACACAAAGACAGCTTTACCATTGATGGTAAAGTTGACGGGTTAAAAGTTTTACAACACTTAGGCGGTTTTGAATTATGTGCTATATTGGGTGCAATAATTGCAGGGCGTATGGCAAATGTACCTGTTATCGTTGATGGATATACAACAAGCGTTGTTGCGTCTATTTTACATTCGTATGATAAATCATTTGTTGAACATTGTTTAGTTTCACATTTATCTGCGGAACCAAGCCATATAAGATTGCTTGATGCAATGGAGAAACAGCCATTAATTGACTTTAATATGCGACTTGGTGAAGGTTCGGGTGCGGTTCTTGCGCTTGGCGTTTTACGTTCGGCAATTAATTGTCATAACGGTATGGCAACATTTGCCGAAGCAATGGTATCAAATAAAGATTAATTTATTTCACTGTTATATAACCCATCATTCCCGTAACGGAATGTTCAATTATATGACAGTGGAACATCCAATCACCAACATTATCGGCAACGAAGGCAAAATCAATTATTTCTTGTGGTTCCAGTGGTACAATATCTGTGTGATAAGGTTGCAGGTTTTTATTTAAACTTGATTTCAGTACAACAAAAGTATGACCGTGTAAATGAATAGGGTGGCTGTGTTTAGTACCGTTTTGAATGCGGAACTTATATGATTTTCCTTTTTCTAGAACAGCCAAAGGTTTTGCCATTTCTTTATCTGCCATTTGTTGGTGAATAATATCCATAACCTTATCGTGATTATTGTCACAACCCATTCCCATATCATCTGCTTTAAAGTCTTGTTTGGTTGAATGTTCCCCCATAGACTTTCCATTAATTGACCAAAATTTTCCCATTGAATCAGCAGATGATAAGAAAGCGAACCTTTTTGTTATGGTTTCTGATAAGTTTGGTTTTGGTATATTGTTTACTGGGAATGATAATAATTCAGTATGTTGTTTTGTTGAACCATTACTTTTTATAACACCTATTGTATGATGTTTTTCACCGCCTACATCTTTAATTGAAACCAATCCAGAACTTGGAACTTTTATTGCAATATCCAATCTTTGTCCTGGGGTTAAATAATCTTTGTTTAATTTGCGATGTTTGCGTAATGGGTTGCCATCAACCAATAATACGCGGGCATTAACTTTATTATTATTTTCATCATAGGCATTAATTTTTGCCATTCTGGTATTGTCGCCATTAATTAACCTTATGCGAACCCACGAACCAGACGGTGCTTTAATTGCCCCGATTTCTTTTCCATTAATTCTTTTTTGATTGCCAAGTGTACCATCCGTTGCGGAATTTGCCATTGATGTACAATTTATATTTTTTCCATTATTATCAATGTAATAATCTTTTAACATCCAGATATTATCGCTGTAAAACTGTTTTAAAAAAGGTTTGTTTTCATCTTCATAATCAACCAATAATATACCCATTTGACCGCGTCCCATTTGTTCCAATGAATTTTGATGGCTGTGGAACCAAAAAGT
>JBMZFW010000012.1:0-27847 GCA_049615605.1 Alphaproteobacteria bacterium
GCATCAGCATGCTTATTTGAATACTGACCATCAATAACGATTGTTTGTGTTGATGCATCATCACGACCATAGTATGCACGGTTTAATTCATTGTCTGGTTCAACGCCAACGCCGTCAAGGGCAACACCTAGGAATGCACCTTTTGATACGGCATAAGTTTTAATGTCTTTTTCCATATTTGATGTTGTTGATACGCCAACTTGTTCGCCTTCGTTACCAATTGCACCTTTGAATGTGGCGCCAACTTGGAATTTATCTGTAATTAAAGAACCAAGACCTTTACCATTCATAACAACCATTGCTATTTGTGATGAATCCGCACCGAATTGAATGCCAAGTGAAGCAAGGCTGAATGTGTAAAATGCAGGGTATGTCCATTTGCCGTCTTTTGAACGGGCAAGTAAGATACCTTTACCAGAACCAACACCAACAAAGAAGCTGGCATTAATTACATCAGGGAATATTAAAATAGCCCTTGCAGAGCGTAAGTCTTTTTCAATTTCCGCATAATTTTTTTGTAATTCAAAATCTTGTAATGAATATAAAGCATCTGTTAAAATGCGTTCCGCATTACGGCGCGCCGTTGCCGCATCACGAGTATTTGGTTTTGGTGCTTCGTTTGCTTGTTCTACATTCGGAGATGAAACAGATTCAAGTTCAATAACTTCAACATCACTGCCATCATCGGCAATTACAACAGATGGGGCAATTAAACTAGAAACAACAAAAGTTGAAGCAATTAATTTTTTAAATGAATTCATTTTATAGGTATCTCCTTAATTATTATTAATTTTATGATATAAGTTTTAATAATTAAAATCAACACCTTATATTTTAAACAACAAAGCTTTCACCGCAACCGCATCTGCCTGTTTCATTTGGATTGGTAAAGTCAAAGCCAGAACTGAATTTGTCTTCCTTGTATTCCATTGTTGAACCGATTAACATCATTGTTGCTTTTGTGCTTATGATTACTTTTGCATATTCCAAGTCAACCACTTCTTCCAATGGTAAAACTTCGCTAGCAAAATCAATTTCATATTTATAACCAGAACAACCGCCAGTGCTTATATCAACACGAAGCCCTATTGAACCTTCTGGGGCAATGTCCATAAGTTCTTTAATTCGTTGTTTGCTGGCATCTGTAATTTTAATTATTTCAAGTTTTGGCATTTAAAAAATCTCCGCCAATGCGAATTTTGCATCTTCCGACATCATATCTTTTGTCCATTTTGGTTGCCATGTAAGTTTTACCGACACAACACCCACGCCCGATTTCAATAATACCGCATCGGCAACCATCTTTGGCATTTCCCCAGCAACTGGGCAATTCGGTGCAGTTAAAGTCATTGTAATATCAATATCCCCATTATCCAATTGGTCAATATCATAAATTAAACCAAGGTCATATAAATTAATTGGGATTTCTGGATCTTCAACCGTTTGAATGGCTTGGATTATATCGTCCTTGCTACATTTTGCAATGCCTGCTTCAAGTGGTGAACCAAGCACGGTCACCGCGCCCTCTTTCCTTGCTTCTTGGTTAAAGAAGTCAGGTTCATTTTTTACCTTTTCAGGGTCAAGCAAACTTTTATATGGATTGTCAAATTCAGCCATTATATTACCTTAATATTTTTAATGCTTTTTCCATCGCACTAATAAATTTATCAATATCATCAGTTGTATTATACATTGCCAACGATGCACGCAGTGTTGATGTTACATTAAATCTTTTCATAAGTGGTTCCGCACAGTGATGCCCCACCCTTACACATACATTTTCATTATCAAGTAATTCCGCCAAGTCAAAAGCGTGAACCCCGTCAACAACAAACGATATAATTGGTGATTTTTTATCCGCAGTACCAAGTACCTTTACACCATCAATTTTTGTAATCTTATCAAAAGCATATTTATATAATTCATTTTCATAAGATGAAATTTTATCAAGCCCAATACTTTGTAAATATTCAATTGCTGTTCCCAAACAAATGGCTGGAACGATTGGCGGTGTACCTGCTTCAAACTTTACAGGGATTTCTGCAAAAGTTGTCTTTTCAAATGATACGGAATCAATCATATCCCCGCCCCCTAAGAACGGTGGCATTTTATTTAATATATCCGCATTACCCCACAACACACCCACACCATTTGGTGCGTATACTTTGTGTCCAGTAAAGGCATAAAAATCCACGCCCATTTTTTTCACATCAACCGCTTGGTGCATTACAGCTTGTGAACCATCAATCAATACATAAGAATTATGTTTTTTTGCCATTTTTACAATACGGTCAATATCAACAACTGTGCCCAATACATTTGATGCGTGGGTAATTGCAACCAGTGCAGTTTTATCACTTAATAATTTTTCATAAGCTTCATAATCAAGTTCACCATTATCAAGAACTGGGATAACTTTTAATGTAATATTTTTACGGGTTTGTAATAATTGCCACGGTACGATATTTGCGTGATGTTCCATTTCCGATATGATGATTTCAGAACCATTATCAATAATGCTTCCCAATGAATGGGCAACAAGGTTAATTGATTCAGTTACAGATTTTGTAAAGATAACTTCTTTTTCATCTGCACCAATAAATTTTGCAATAATGCTTCGTGCATTTTCATATGCAGATGTAATTTCTTGTGAAAAGCTATAAGTTCCACGGTGAACATTGGCATATACTTTTTCAGTAAAATAATTTTGCGTGTCAATTACAGCTTGTGGTTTTTGGGCACTTGCCCCGCTATCAAGGAAACAAATGTCATTTTGTAAAATTGGAAAGTCTTTTTTTATTTTATGTCCTAAATCCATAACTCAATTTTACAATACCGCAAATAAATTTACAATATTGTTTCCATTACCTTAATTGTTTCGTCTTGGAAGTAATCTTTTACTTGTTCCACTTCAACTGTATCAAATACTTCTGTTAAGAATGCTTCAAGTAATAGTTTTCTTGCAAGTTCGTCTTCCACACCACGGGAAGTAAGGTAGAATAATTGTTCTTCATTAATTTCACCCGTTGAAGAACCGTGTGAACATTTCACATCGTCCGCATAAATTTCAAGTTCTGGTTTACCATTTACCTGTGCGTCATCTGATAATAAAATGCTTCGGTGCATTTGATAGCCATCTGTTTTTTGTGCATCTTTATCAACATAAATTTTACCTTGGAAGATGGCTTGTGATTTTTCATTTAAAACACCTTTAAATAATTGTGAAGATTCACAATTTGGTGCCAAATGATTAATGCGAACCGTGTTATCAACAATATTTTCATATCTTGTAATATAAATACCTTGTACCCACGATTGACCATTTGAACCAAGCATATCAATTTCAACTTCGTTTCGGCTGATAAGGTTATTTAACCATAATGAACTTTGTGAATAAATTGAATCTTCGTACATATATGCTTTTGTATATGCGGTTAATTTAATTTTTGCCAAATCTTGTTGTGATTTGTAATGTAATAATGTTGCGCCACTTTCAACAAAAATTTCCATTGCCGTATTAACAAAAATTTCTGATTTATCTGTACTTTTAAATGTTTCAATTAGGTGTGCCCTTTTACCAGATGCAACATTTACAATTACCTTTGTAAATACAGCTAAGTTATCCGCATCATTAAAGTATTCAATATGGATTAATTCCGCCACATCTTCGGTCACATCAATTTTTATTGTGTCTGTTTTAACCGCATTATTTAATGATAAAAATGCGTGCTTGTCTTCGTTTAACAAACTTTCAGAAAATTTAAAATCACCAACTGTAATATTAAGACCTTTTGGTAATTTATCCGCAATATTTATATTGCCATTTGTGATTGAAATTTTTACCGAATTTTCAAAATTATCAACAACTTTAACATTGTCATTTACCTGCTTATTATAAACAACACCCGCAAATTGTTTTGACATATCAAGGTAGTGCCAATTTTCATTTTTTTTCGTTGGCAGTCCAAGATTGTTAAAACAATCAAGCGATTGTTTATTATCAATTTCAAATCCATTTAAGAAATTAGGTAAAGTCATAAAAAATTATCCTGCTAAATATTCTTGGTAACCATTTTTTTCTAGTTCAAGGGCTAGTGTATGGTCGCCAGTCTTAACAATTTTACCATCAACCATTACGTGAACAAAATCAGGCTTAATGTAATCAAGTAATCTTTGATAGTGTGTAATAATTAAGAATGATTTTGTATCATTGTGAATGTAATTTACACCTTCGGCAACAGTGCGAAGTGCATCAATATCAAGACCTGAATCTGTTTCATCCAGCACACCCAATGATGGGTCAAGTAATGCCATTTGCAATGTTTCCATACGCTTCTTTTCACCACCAGAAAATCCAACATTAACTGGGCGTTTTAACATTTCATCTGAAATATTTAATGGCTTTGCTTTTTCGCGTAATAACTTAATAAATGATAAGTTATCCATTTCTTCTTTACCGTTATGGCGAAGTTTTGCATTAAGTGCGTGACGCAAGAATGTAGATGTGGCAATACCTGGAATTTCAACTGGATATTGGAATGCTAAAAAGATACCTTCGTTTGCCCTTTCAAAAGCTTCCGCTTCCAATAAGTCTTCGCCCTTATAATCAACTGAGCCGTCTGTTACTTCATATTCTTCTGAACCAGCCAAGATTTTAGATAGCGTTGATTTACCCGTACCGTTTGGTCCCATTATGGCGTGAATTTCGCCTTCGTTAATTGTAAGGTTAAAACCTTTTAAGATTTCTTTGCCTTCTTCATCATCAACTTTTGCATGTAAATTTTTAATTTCTAATAAAGCCATTGTTTTTTCCTTTTATCCAACTGAACCTTCAAGTGAAATACCGATAAGTTTTTGTGCCTCAACCGCGAATTCCATTGGTAATTCTTGCATTACCTCTTTACAGAAACCATTTACGATTAAGCCAACTGCTTCTTCTTCATCCATACCGCGGGCAGTACAATAAAACATTTGTTCGTCCGCAATCTTTGATGTTGTTGCTTCGTGTTCTAGTACAGCGGTTGTATTTTTATTTTCAATATATGGTACTGTGTGTGCACCACAATCATTACCGATTAATAAGCTGTCACATTGGGTGTGATTACGGGCATTTTTTGCCGACTTTTGAATCTTAACAAGACCGCGATATGTTTGGTCTGAATTACCCGCTGATATACCTTTTGATACAATTCGTGAATTAGTATTCTTGCCAATATGTATCATTTTTGTGCCCGTATCGGCTTGTTGATAATTGTTTGTAATAGCAACAGAATAAAATTCACCCGTTGAATTATCACCCCTTAAAATACAGCTTGGATATTTCCAAGTAACGGCTGAACCTGTTTCAACTTGTGTCCAAGAAATTTTTGAATTATTACCACGACATTCACCGCGCTTTGTTACAAAGTTGTAAACCCCGCCTTTGCCATTTTCATCACCAGCGTACCAGTTTTGAACCGTTGAATATTTAATTTCCGCATCGTCCATTGCAACCAATTCAACCACTGCGGCGTGCATTTGGTTTTCATCCCTTTGTGGTGCAGTACACCCTTCAAGGTAAGAAACATAAGAACCTTTTTCCGCAACAATTAATGTGCGTTCAAATTGACCAGTGTTTTCCGCATTGATGCGGAAATATGTTGATAATTCCATTGGGCAATCAACGCCTTCTGGAATGTAAACAAATGAACCATCTGTAAATACAGCCGCATTTAATGCAGAAAAGAAATTATCCGATGTTGGAATAACCGAACCAAAGTATTTTTTAACTAAATCAGGGTACTGGCGAATTGCTTCACTGATTGGACAGAAAATAACACCCGCTTCTTTTAATGTTTCTTGATAAGTTGTACCAACAGAAACTGAATCAAACACCGCATCAATGGCGATTGGCTTTCGTGCACCTTCCACTCCAGCAAGGACTTCTTGTTCTTGTAATGGAATGCCAAGCTTGTTGTAAACCTCTAATAACTTAGGGTCAACTTCGTCCAATGACTTTGGTTTTTCTTTTTGTACTGGGGCTGAATAATAAGCAAGGCTTTGATAATCAACCTTTTCATAGATTGGTTTAAGCCATTCTGGTTCTTCCATCTTTTTCCAGATTTCAAATGCCTTTAATCGGTTTTCAAGCATCCATTCTGGTTCTTCTTTCTTAGCAGAAAGTTTGCGAATAATATCTTCGTTTAAACCAATTGGAAAAGTTTCTGATTCAATATCAGATACGAAACCGTATTTGTACTTTTCTTTGCCAAGTTTGTTAACTTGTTCAATAGTTTCTTTTGTTGCAACCATTGTAAATCCTTATTTGTCGTAACCAGTGATAAAGTCAATTGGCGAAGCGATATCGCGTAAATTAACTTCTTCAAAAGATTTTTTTATCTTGGCGTTTAATGTATCCCAACCCCCGCTCATCGGGCAGATTGATTCAACCGAACAATCATCCGTATCATCAACGCAAGCCGTTAATGCGATTGGACCGTCAATTGCCGTGATAATATCGGCAACTGTAATTTCATCTGGGAAACGGCTAAGGCTGTAACCACCCTGTACACCACGGTGTGATACAAGAACCTTACCTTTTACAAGAAGTTTTAAGATTTTTGATACAGTTGGAAGCGGTAATGAAGTCTTGTTTGATATGTCATTTGCCGACCAAATTTGGTCAACTGTTCCCGAAACGAAACAAGATAACATTACAACCGAATAATCAGCCATTTTTGAAACTTTAATCATAAAATCACCAAATAATAAAAAATTAATATAATAATTAAGTCTCTATATACATAAATATGATTAAAAAAGCAAGGAAAATAGAATCTTTTTTGTATTATATAAAAGTTATTGATTTTTAGACGCTTTAACCGCAGAAATTATATTATCTGTGGCGGTTTTAACTTCATCAGCGGTATTTTTGTTTGAAATACAAATACGAATGGATAATGCTTCTGTTTCTGGGGAAATTCCAATGGCTTGCAAGGTATCAGACGCCTTTTTACCCGCCGATGCACACGCCGAACCGCTTGAAAGTGCGACCCCTTTTAAATGCACAAAAAAGTTATCTGTAAAAATATTCGGAACATACAAGTTTATTGAACCAGCAATTCGGTTATCTTTATCACCCAGTGACACCGCCCCATCAATGGCGGACAATAAATCATTTTCCATTTTATCCCTTAACACAGATATATTTTTTATATCATCATCAAGGTTTTTATCAACCAACTCACACGCCTTTGACAGCCCCGCAATCAATGGCGTTGGTGCGGTTCCCGAACGGATATTTTTTTGTTGCCCGCCACCAACAATAAGTGGATTTAATTTAATTTTGTCATTAATTACCAATGCACCAATGCCTTTTGCACAATAAAATTTATGCCCCGATAAGCTTAATGCATCAACACCCATTTCTTTCATATTTACTTTTATTTTACCCACCGCTTGGGCACAATCTGAATGTAAAATTGCACCAACAGAATGCACCTTATCCGCAATGGTTTTAATGTCTTGAATTGTACCAATTTCATTGTTAACCAACATAACACTTACCAACCCAACCGTATCATCAAGCATTTCATATAATGCGTTCATATCAATACGACCAACATTATCAACGGGAATATATTTTACATTAAAGCCGTGACTTTCCATAAAATTTGCACTTTGTAAAACACATGGGTGTTCAATGGCACTTACCAATATAGTTTTTTTACCTTCTGTAAAATCAAGGCACTTAATAATTGTATTGTTTGATTCCGTTGCCCCCGATGTAAAAATAACATCCGTTGCCTTTGCCCCAACGGTTTTTGCAACCATTCTAGCTGAATCTTCAATGATATCCGCACTTTCCCAGCCCAATTCGTGGCTTACCGAATGTGGATTAGCAAAATGATTTTGCATTGTGTTATTAATTGTTTTTATAACTTCGTCCGCAACTGGTGTTGAAGCAAAGTTATCTAAGTAAATCATATTCATAAATTTATTTTGCCATACTAGAATACATATCACAATACACATTGATAAATTTATCAATGTCTTCTTTGGTTGTGGCAAAGCTCATCCCAAGGCGGATTGAACAATCAACATAACCCTTTTCATAACCCATTTCAACCAATGTTCTTACTTCTTTTACCACACCAGACGAACACGCCGCACCCGATGATACGCATATACCATTTATATCCATAAACATTACCTGTTTTTCCGCACTTACATTTGGCATAATAAGGCGTGAAGTCCCTGCAAGTCTTTCGCCACCTGCGGAAACCACTTCAACAGTTTGGCATCTTTTGACAACTTCAGATTCCATATAATCCCTTAAATCATTTAAGTGTTTTGTCTTTGAATCCATCGTTTCCCTGCATATATCACACGCAATACCAAAGCCAACAATACCAGAAACATTTGGCGTTCCTGGGCGAATGCCTTTTTCTTGCCCACCGCCACGCATTAATTGATTTAAACCCAAAGCACGGTCATAAATTAATGCACCAATACCTTGCACACCACCCATTTTATGTGCGGTAATTGAAATTGAATGTGCGCCAAGTGTATTGAAATCAATTTCATCTTTGCCAAATCCTTGCACCGCATCCATATGAAATCTTTGCATATTTTTCGCACAAATTTTTGCAACTTCTTTCACTGGTTGTTTTACCCCTGTTTCGTGTGAAGCATACATTACACTTACAACAACTTTACCAGGTTCCATATCTTTAAGACGGTTTTCCAACCAAGATAAATCAATCACCCCATTCTTATCAATTGGAATAACTTCTGTATTTGGGTGAACATTAATAACGCTTGGGTGTTCGGTTGCACTTACAAGTGCCAATTCTTCGCCCCCGCCCATTATTGCCATATTGTTTGCTTCGGTTGCACCCGATGTAAATAACACATCTTCGGTTTTACAATTAATAAGATTGGCAATTGCTTCACGGGCTACTTCGGTTTTTGCCCTTGCATTTCTTCCCATTGTATGGACTGCACCTGAATTTGCAGTTACTTCCAATACAGCCCTAATTGAATCAATTACTTGTGGATACAGGGTCATACTTGCATTGTTATCTAAATAAATCATTTTTTACCTTTACTTTTTGCTTTGCTTGTTTTTGATTTTTTAATTGGGGGATTTTGTAATTCTGAAATTTGTTTTTTAAGATTTTCTAGTTCCGCTAATATTGGATCAATATCAGAAGTATTTGTGGCATATGCCCTGAAAGCACCAGTGTTTTGTTTGCCCGTTGGGCGGGCTGGGATACCAACAACTGTTTGATTTTTTGCCACATCTTTTACCACAACTGCGTTTGCACCAACACGACCACATTCGTGAACTGTAATTGGACCAAGAACTTGCGCACCAGAACCAATAACCACATTATCCTGTAATGTTGGGTGGCGTTTTACACAACGCTGTTCGTTGGAATTTTCACTTGGGCTTACACCGCCCAGTGTCACATCGTGATACAATGTAACATTATCACCAATTATTGATGTTTCACCAATAACGACACCCGCACCGTGGTCAATAAATAGTTTTTTACCTATCTTTGCACCAGGGTGAATTTCAATGCCTGTGATAAATCTTGCTATTTGTGAAATGAGCCTTGGTAATATACGAAGCCCCCACACATCCCATAAATAATGGTGAATACGGTATAATATCATTGCGTGAAATGATGGATAACATAATACAACCTCTAGCCAATTTCTGGCTGCGGGGTCGCGTTCCATAATGGAATCTATTTCTTCTTTGATGTTCATTTTAATTAACTTTATTTAAAAAAAAATCTTGCGTTTTTTGTATCATTTATGCAATAAACATAAGCAACACAAATTAATATATTAAAGTTAAACATTATTTAATATTTAAATCAAGCAATTTAAGGAATGCTATTATGCCAGAAATTATCTTTAACGGCCCTGATGGAAGAATTGAAGGAAGATACAAAAAAAGTGACAATCCAGATGCACCGATTGTATTAATTCTTCACCCACACCCACAACACGGTGGCACAATGAATAACAAAGTTATTTATACGATGTTCCATACATTTGCCAATCAAGGTTTTTCAACACTTCGTTTTAACTTCCGCGGGGTTGGTAAATCACAAGGTGCTTTTTCTGATGGTGAAGGTGAACTAGCCGATGCGGCATGTGCACTTGATTGGTTGCAATCACAAAACGAAGGCTGTCACAATATTTGGATTGCGGGCTTTTCATTTGGTTCTTGGATTGCAATGCAATTATTAATGCGTCGCCCTGAAATTACAAACTTTGTTGCGGTTGCACCACCTGTTAATATGTTTGATTTTTCATTCCTAACACCGTGCCCAACTGATGGCTTAATTTTACAAGGTGATAACGATTCAATCGTTCCAGTTGACGATGTTGATAAATTGGTTGATAAGCTTGATTCACAAAGAAATATCAACATCACTTATGAACGATTCAAAGGTGTTGACCACTTCTTTAAAGCAAAAGAAGATGTAATCGCAAAAACAATTAACGATTATATTGCTGATAAAAATAATCCAGAATTACCTATCTAATCACAAGGTATAATGGGGGCAAAAATGACCCAAATTAACAGAACATTTTCTATCGCACCAATGATGGAATGGACGGACAGGCATTACCGAAGTCTTGCCCGAATTATTTCAAAGCACACACTATTATATACGGAAATGGTGACCGCACCCGCCCTTGTACACGGTGATGTGGAAAGGCACCTTAAATACAATAAACCCGAACACCCGATTGCGGTACAACTGGGCGGAAGTGATGTTGATGACTTAATTACTGCCACAAAACATTGTGATAAATATGGTTATGACGAAATAAACCTTAATGTTGGTTGCCCATCAGACCGCGTGCAAAACGGTAAGATTGGTGCGGTGCTTATGCAAGAACCTGAACTGGTTGCCCAGTGCTTAAAACAAATGGCGGATAATACAGATTGTGATGTAACCGTAAAACACAGAATTGGTCTTGATGATGATAACAGTTATGAAACTTTAAAATCATTTGTTGATATTGTGGCAAATAATTCAAATTGCAAAACATTTATCGTTCACGCAAGAAATGCAATTTTAAAGGGGCTAAGTCCAAAAGAAAACCGTGAAATCCCACCGCTAAAATACGATTATGTATATAAATTAAAAACGGACTTCCCAGAACTTGAAATCATTATAAACGGTGGGATTACCGACTTAAACCAAACAAAACAACACTTGGAAAGTGTTGATGGTGTTATGATTGGCAGAACCGCTTATCACACCCCTTATGATTTGTTGGTTAATGTGGATAATGAACTGTTTAATCAAGCAAACAAAACTATGTCCAGAATTGATGTGGTTAATGAATATATTACATATATGGATATGGAACATAAAAACGCAACGCCGATTCACACAATGGCAAAACATTTAATGGGAATCTTTCATTCACAAAAAGGCGGTAAAGCATTCCGTCGTCATTTAAGTGAAAATATGTTTGAAAAAGATGTAACCACAGATGTGGTGAAACAAGCCCTGTCCCTTGTAAAATAATAGATTTTAGATAAAAAAATTGCCGGAGAGCTAAAAGCTCAATCCGGCAAGTTTAAACAGGGAGTCTTCAAATACGAAAATAATATATATATGAAGATGTGCTATGTATACCCCCAAACAATTATCTTGTAAATAGCAAAAATGCCCTTGCAATGTAGGTATGCAAAAACCGCATAGCTAGCAATATTTTTATGCGGATAAATTGTCCTAAATACTTGCAAAATGAAAGATTTTATACTATATTATGCATTATAAATTAACTGTGCATTTTACGAAAGATGGAATTTTGATGAAAAGGGCGTATCAAGCGTATATTTCAAAGGTTTTAAAAGACAGTCTGAATCCGTTCTTTTTACAGGTACAAAAACGATTATTTCAACACGGGTAAATCCGTGTTTTTTTATTTAGTAAAGGATTAAAAATATGTGTGGTGTAATTGGTGTTGTTGGACAAAGTCATATAAATCACTATATCTACGACGCATTGGGGTTGTTGCAACACCGCGGACAAGATGCTTGTGGTATCGCAACATTACACAGAAAGAAATTTTACCTGCATAAAGATGTTGGTATGGTAAGTGATGTTTTCAATATGGAAAAGCTATCATCATTACTTGGTCGTGCAGGTATCGGTCATGTAAGGTACCCAACAGCGGGTAACCCAGGGGTAAGCGAAAGCCAGCCTTTTTATGTAAACAACCCACACGGTGTTATGCTTGCCCACAATGGCAATATTACAAATGTGGACGAATTAAAACAAACATTACACGAAAAAGAACGCCGTCACTTAAATACGGATTCTGATTCAGAATTATTATTAAACTGTTTTGCTTATGGTCTTAACGACTGGCAACACCACAATGCAATTGGCAATGATGAACCAACGGCTGATGCCGTATTCCACGCAGTTAAATTTATTAACGAACACGCCAAAGGTGGTTATGCTTGTACTGCACTTGTTGCGGGTCTTGGCTTGGTTGCGTTTCGTGATAACTATGGCATTCGTCCACTTGTTCTTGGTAAACAAGAAACAGAAAACGGTACTGCTTATATGATTGCCAGTGAAAGTGCCGCACTTGATATTACCGCTTTTGAATTAGTACGCGATATTGAACCAGGTGAAGCAATCGTTATTACAAAAGATGGTAAGGTTACATCAAGTATCTGTTCTGATAAAACTGAATTATCACCTTGTTTATTTGAATATGTATATTTTGCAAGACCAGACAGCATCATTAACGATGTAAGTGTTTATGAATGTCGTGTTGATGCGGGCAAGGCACTTGGCGACCACTTAAAGAATGTTTGGGCGGACAAAGATATTGATGTGGTTATTCCCGTTCCAGAAACTGGTCGTGTTGCCGCACAGGAAATCGCCGCAAAGTTAAAAGTGCAATACCGTGAAGGTTTTGTTAAGAACCGTTATGTTGGTCGTACATTCATTATGCCAACCGCAGTTGGTCGTGTTAATTCGGTTCGCCGTAAATTAAACCCAATCCCAACTGAATTTAAAGGCAAGAATGTTTTATTAGTTGACGATTCAATCGTAAGGGGTACGACTTCAAAAAAGATTATTGAAATGGTTCGTGATTTGGGTGCAAAAAATGTTTATCTTGCCTCTGCCTCACCAGAAGTATGTTTCCCAAATGTGTATGGTATTGATATGCCGACCCGTTCTGAATTATTGGCACACAATCGTTCACTTGATGAAATCAAAGAATGGATTGGTGTTGATGCGGTGGAATATCTTCCACTTGAAAAATTAAAGGGTGCGATTGCAAACTTAAATCCAAAAATTAAATCTTTTGAAGACAGTGTATTTAGTGGAAACTATATCACTGGTGGTGTGGATGAAAAATATCTAGACAACCTTGAAAATAAAATACAAAAAGAAAACAAGGCAGAAGAAAAAAGATTGTCATTTATCGCCAGCAACCTTACGGCAAACATTTAAAATAAAAAACATTGATAGTAGGAACAAATAAAAAATGAAATTATTTTATGGTTATTCAGCACTTTCTGATTTTAGAAAGAATAAATTACTTTCTAAATTAAAGAATAAATTTTCTGGCATTAAAGATATTAATGCACAGTTTGTTCACTTTGTTGACAGTGATACAGAATTAAATAATGAAACTGAATCTGTTGTTAAAAATTTACTTACCTATGGTGCGGAATGGGGACAATCAAATCCAACTGGTTCAACATTTATTGTTATCCCACGAATTGGTACAATTTCACCTTGGTCATCAAAGGCAACAGACATTATCCACAATGCAGGCATTGCAATTAACCGTGTTGAACGCGGTATCCTTTACGGTGTAGAAGGCGATGTAAATGAAAATGAATTAAATGAAATTAAAACAGAAGTCTTTGACCGTATGGTTGAAGAAATCATTTCATCAGTTGATGATGCAAATATAATATTCCAAGACTTTGACCCATTACCATTAAATGATGTTGATGTAATTGGTTCTGGAATTTCTGCATTACAACAAGCAAACAAAACATTGGGGCTTGCACTTAATGAACAAGAAATTGAATACTTAACAGACAGCTATACTAAACTAGGTCGCAACCCAACCGATGTTGAATTATATATGTTTGCCCAAGCAAATTCAGAACACTGTCGCCATAAAATCTTTAATGCGGATTGGACTGTTGATGGTGCAAAACAAAACAACTCACTGTTTTCTATGATACGAAACACTACGAACAACAGCCCTGATGGGGTGTTATCTGCATACAAAGATAATGCAGCTGTTATTGCCGGTTCAAAAGCGGAAAGATTTTATCCAAACCCAGATACACATTCGTATGAATACAGCAACGAAGACATTGATATTTTAATGAAGGTTGAAACACACAACCACCCAACTGCAATCGCCCCACACAGTGGTGCGGCAACGGGTGTTGGTGGGGAAATCCGTGATGAAGGTGCAACTGGTCTTGGTGCAAAACCAAAGGCGGGTTTAACTGGATTTACCGTATCAAACTTAAACATTCCAGATTTCGTTCAACCGTGGGAAAAACCTTATGGCAAACCTGACCATATGGCAAGCCCGCTTGATATTATGATAACGGGACCAATTGGTGGTGCAAGTTATGCCAATGAATTTGGGCGTCCAAACTTAAATGGTTATTTCCGTACTTATGAACAAACTGGTAATTCATCAAATGGTGAAGAAGTATATGGTTATCACAAACCAATTATGATTGCAGGCGGTATGGGTAATATTCGCCGTTACCATGTTGACAAAGGCGATATTGCCGTTGGTTCAAAATTAATTTGTCTTGGCGGACCTGCTATGCGAATTGGTCTTGGTGGTGGTGCCGCTTCGTCAATGGTTTCAAACGAAGCAGATTCAGAACTTGATTTTGCTTCTGTTCAAAGGGACAACGCGGAAATGGAACGCCGTTGCCAAGAAGTAATTGATAGATGTTGGCAAATGGGTAATAACAACCCTATTTCATTTATCCACGATGTTGGTGCTGGTGGTATTTCAAATGCCTTTCCTGAATTAGTAAAAGATGGCAATGTTGGTGGCGACTTTGAACTAAGAAATGTTTTAGTTGGCGAAAATGGTATGAGCCCAATGGAAATTTGGTCAAACGAAAGCCAAGAAAGATATGTATTAAGTGTACCAGCCGATAAGGTTGATGTATTTGATAAACTTTGTAAGCGTGAACGCTGTCCGTATGCCATTGTTGGCGAAGCGGTAAACGAAGAACACCTTACATTAAACGATAATCACTTTAACAACAAACCTGTTGATTTACCGATGAATGT
The DNA here is from genome assembly GCA_049615605.1 of Alphaproteobacteria bacterium. Taxonomy (GTDB): domain Bacteria; phylum Pseudomonadota; class Alphaproteobacteria; order JAQWUY01; family JAQWUY01; genus JAQWUY01. The sequence goes on from JBMZFW010000012.1 coordinate 15,336, forward strand.
ATTATTTGGCAACACACCAAAAATGCACCGTGAATTTTCACGTGAAACAGTAAAGCAAAATGACTTTGATACATCGGGCATTAAAATTGATGATGCGGTTAAGCGTATTTTAACTTTACCTGCGGTTGCGTCAAAATCATTCTTAATCACTATTGGTGACCGAAGCATCACTGGTATGGTTGCCCGTGACCAAATGGTTGGCCCTTGGCAAGTACCTGTTGCCGATTGTGCGGTGACGACTTCGTCATTAACATCAACAACTGGTGAAGCAATGGCAATGGGTGAACGCACACCGATGGCGGTAATTGATTCCCCTGCATCTGGTCGTATGGCGGTTGGTGAAACAATTACAAACTTAGCTTCGGCACAAATCAAAGACATTTCACAAATTCGTCTTTCAGCAAACTGGATGGCAGCAGCTGGTTATGCCAACGAAGACGAAAAATTATTTGATACGGTTAAAACTGTTGGTATGGATTTCTGTCCTGAATTGGGTATTGCAATTCCCGTTGGTAAAGATTCAATGTCAATGCGTACCGTATGGAATGACAGTGGCGATAAATCAGTGGTAAGTCCATTATCATTAATTATTTCTGGTTTCGCACCAGTTGTGGATACGACAAAGACTTTAACACCTGAACTTAAATCAAATAATGATTCATCGTTAATCGCTATTGATTTATCAAATGGTAAAAACCGTATGGCTGGTTCAGCCCTTGCACAAGTTTATAACCAAGTTGGTAATGAAACACCAGATATTGAAGCGGGTATTTTAAAATCATTCTTTGCCAATATCCAAACCCTTAATGGTGAAGATAAATTAATCGCATACCACGACCGCAGTGATGGTGGTTTATTCACAACACTTGTTGAAATGGCGTTTGCGGGTAAAACTGGTCTTGATATTAATGTTGATAATGACAACTTAATCAATGAATTATTTAATGAAGAATTGGGTGCGGTTATCCAAGTGGCAAATACAAATGTTGACGCCATTATTGATACATTCAAAGCATCGGGTATTAATGCGGGTGTAATTGCAACGCTTAATAACAATGATACAATTAATATTTCACACAATGGTTCTTCTGTGTTTGAAAAACCAAGGGCGGAATTACAACAGCTGTGGGCGGAAACATCATACCGTATTCAGGCAATGCGTGATAATTCACAATGTGCCGAACAAGAATTCAATGCAATCCTTGATACAGCAAACCCAGGTTTATCAGTTAAGCCAAGCTTTGATTTAAATGACGATGTATCAGCACCATTTGTAAATTCAGCAAAACCAAAGATTGCCATTTTACGCGAACAAGGTGTAAACGGTCATGTTGAAATGGGCGGTGCTTTTGTTAAGGCAGGCTTTGAAGCAATTGATGTTCATATGTCTGATTTACACAATGGTTTAAAACTTGACGGATTTAATGGTCTTGTTGCTTGTGGTGGATTTTCTTATGGTGATGTTCTTGGTTCTGGTGGTGGCTGGGCGAAAAATATTTTATTCACACCGCATTTAAAAGAACAATTTGAAACATTCTTTAAACGCGATGATGCAATTGCACTTGGTATCTGTAATGGTTGTCAAATGATATCGCAATTAAAATCAATTATTCCGGGTGCGGAAAACTTCCCATCATTCATTAAGAATATGTCGGAACAATTTGAAGCCCGCGTAAGTATGGTTCGCATTGAAAAGACTAATTCAATTTGGTTTGACGGTATGGCAGGTACGGAATGTCCAGTCCCTGTTGCCCACGGCGAAGGTCGCCCACTTTGGGAAAATGCCGAACAACAAAACGCATTGTTATCAAGCGACCAAGTTGCCGTAAGGTTTGTTGATAACTATGGCAAGCCAACGGAAATGTATCCAGCCAATCCAAATGGTGCGGTTGATGGTGTTGCTGGCTTAACAGCAGGCAATGGTCGTGTACAAATTATGATGCCACACCCTGAAAGGGCATATCGCAATGCAACCAACAGCTGGGCACCTGAAAATTCAGGTGAATTTAGCGTATGGATGCGTATGTTTAGGAATGCTCGTAAGTGGTTGGGCTAAAAGTTTATTAAAAGGAAAAGGAATATAAAATGTCTGGTTTAAAATATGAAGATGCTGGTGTAAATATTGAAGCAGGTAATGAAACTGTTGAAAAGATTAAAAAGCATGTTAAGAAAACTTTTACCTCTGATGTGTTAACTGGTTTGGGAAGCTTTGGTTCTTTATTTTCTTTAAAGTCTATCTTAAACGAATATGACCACCCTATCCTAGTGCAATCAATTGACGGTGTTGGTACAAAAACAAAAGTTGCCGTTCACTGTGGCAAATTTGAAAACCTTGGTTATGATTTATTTTCAGCCGCGACAAATGATATTGTTGTAATGGGTGCAAAACCAATTACATTCCTTGATTATGTTGCCCACGATAAACTTGATCCAAATGTAATGGAAGAACTTGTAAAAGGTATGTCAAAGGCTTGTGCCGAATGTGGGGTATCACTGGTTGGTGGTGAAACTGCGGAAATGCCAGGCGTATATGTAAGCGGTGAAATTGATATGGTTGGCGTGGTATCTGGCGTTGTTGAAAAAGACAAAGTTATCACTGGTGAAAATATCAAAGCGGGCGATACGGTATTTGGTTTAACTTCATCTGGTTTACATACAAATGGTTATTCATTCGCACGAAAGTTATTCTTTGATGTGGCGAAAAATAACCCTGATGACACATACCCTGAATTAAACGGCAAAACAGTTGGCGATGCGTTATTAGAACCACACATTAACTATACAAACATTATCCGTGAATTCTTAGACGAAGGACTTGATATTAAAGGTATGGCACACATTACAGGTGGTGGCTTTATTGAAAATATTCCAAGGGTATTACCAAATGGTCTTGGTGTTAAAATTAACAAAGGTTCGTGGGATGTATTACCAATCTTTAATGTAATGCAACAGATTGGTGAAATAAGCGACTTTGAAATGTACCGTTCATTTAATATGGGTATTGGTATGGTAATTATTGGTGATGCGGATATGGAAGCAAAGCTTAATGAAATTACAGCGAAGTATTCACACATTGATATTAAAACAATCGGTAATGTTACTGATACAACTGGGGTTGAAATTGATTAATGATTGATACAAAAATAATCACTGATAATATGGCAAACACGCTTACGGAAACTGATTTAGGTATCGGTGAAAAGTACACGGGCAAAGTGCGTGATATGTACTTTGTTGACGCCACGAAACATGGTGATATAAGTATCTTAATTTCAACGGACAGACAATCCGCATTTGACAGATTGCTTGGCAGTATTCCATTTAAAGGGCAAGTGTTGGCGTCCGCATCAGCGTGGTGGTTTAAAAACACAACACACATTGTTAAAAACCATATGATTTCACAACCAGACCCAAATGTAATTATTGCAAAAAAATGTAAAGTATTACCAATTGAATTTGTGGTAAGGGGTTATATAACAGGTTCAACATCAACTTCATTGTGGAAACAATACAACAGCGGTGTTCGCAACTATTGCGGGGTGGATTTCCCAGAAGGTTTAGTTAAAAATCAAAAACTTGAAAGCAATGTTTTAACACCAACAACAAAAGAGGCTGACCACGACCGCCCAATATCACCAACCGACATTGTTAAAGAAGGTTGGCTTACACAAGAACAGTGGGATTACGCATCACAAAAAACATTGGAATTATTTGAATTTGGTCAAGCCGAAGCAGAAAAGCGTGGGCTTATTTTGGTTGATACAAAATATGAATTTGGTATTGATTTAGAAACAAATGAAATTATCTTAATTGATGAAATTCACACACCTGATAGTTCAAGGTTCTGGATTAAAGAAACTTATGAACAAAAAATTGCAAATGGCGAAGAACCTGAAAACATTGACAAGGAATTTTTCCGCCTGTGGTTTGCGGATAATTGCGACCCATACAACGACACGGAAATTCCAAATGCACCAGATGAATTGGTGGTGGAACTTGCCAGTCGTTATATTAAGCAATATGAAATGATTACGGGCGAAGACTTTGTAATTGATAACACAAACAACATTAAACAACGCATTAAAGATAATATCTTAAACTATTTAAATTCATAAGGAATAACACAATGAATATTTTATTAATCGGTTCTGGTTCACGCGAACACGCACTTGCAAAAGCGGTTGCAAAATCACCAAGCGGTGCAAACTTATTTTGCCTTAGCAATGCGACAAACCCAGGTATTAAAAAATTAACAGCTGATTATAAAATCGCAAGCGTTACCGATGTTGACGCAATCGTTGAATATGCGGTTGAAAAAAATATTGATATTACCCTTGTTGGTCCAGAAGCACCACTTGAAGTTGGCGTTGCCGATGGCTTAAAAGCAAAAGGAATTAAAGTTGTTGGTCCAACAAAAGACCACGCCCAACTGGAAAGTTCAAAAGGCTTTACCCGTCAATTAATTACCGATTACAAAATTGATGGCAATCCATTCTTTAAACAATTTAATTCTATGGACGGGGTGGTTGAAACCCTTGCGCAATATGAAGAAAGATTTGTTATTAAGGCGGACGGTCTTTGTGGTGGTAAAGGTGTTGTTGTATGGGGCGACCACTTAAACACAATGGACGAAGCAATCAAACATTGTGAAGAATTAATTGCCGGTGGCAACGAATTTGTAATTGAAGAAAAAATTGACGGACAAGAATTTTCATTAATTTCATTCTGTGATGGTAAGAACCTTATCCATATGCCTGCGGTACAAGACCACAAACGCGCATTCGTTGGTGATACGGGTCCAAACACTGGTGGTATGGGTACTTATTCTGATGCGAACCATTTATTACCTTTCCTTTCTGAATCTGATTGTGAAAAGGCACAAAATATTAACCAAGCGGTGGCGGACGCATTACACGATAAATTTGGCACACCATATCAAGGTATTTTATATGGTGGCTTTATGGCAACAAAAGACGGTGTAAAAGTAATTGAATACAATGCCCGTTTTGGCGACCCAGAAGCAATGAATTTATTAACCCTATTTAATGGTGATTTTGTTGATGTGGCAAAAGGCATCGTTGATGGCAACCTTAATACGGTAAATGCGGTCTTTGATAAAAAGGCAACTGTTTGTAAATATGTTGTACCAAACGGATATCCAGACGCTTCACAAAAAGGTTTCAAAGTTGATATTTCAAAAGTATCAAGCGATGTGGAATTATTTATGGGTTCAGTTGATGAAAAAGATGGTGACTTAATCGCAATGGGTTCACGTACAATTGCCGTTCTTGGTGTTGCTGATACAATTGCACAGGCAGAACAACTTGCCGAAACAGCCGTTGGTAATATTGAAGGTGAATTATTCCACCGCCCAGATGTGGGAACAAACGAATTAATTAACAAACGCATTCAACATATGAATAAGCTTCGTGGGAATATTTACAAGGAACTGTAATGACTTTAAATATCGTGATAATGGGGTCAACCCGTGGTTCATCATCACACGCATTAATGCAAGAAATAGCAGATAATAAAATTGACGCTAAGATTTCTTGTGTGGTGTCAAACAAAGTGGACGCACCCATACTTGATAAAGCAAAACAGTTTGATATCCCAACCTTTGCAATGTCGCCAAAGGGTATGGACAAAGGCGAATATGATAAAATCGTAATTGACGAAATAAACAAACACAATCCAGACCTTATTTTAATGGTTGGGTATATGCGAATTGTAAGTGGATTATTCATTAATTCATTTGAAAACAAGATTTTAAATGTGCACCCTTCACTTCTGCCAAAGCACGGTGGATTAATGGACCTTGATGTTCATCAATCTGTATTAAACAGCGGTGATACGGAAACTGGCTGTACAATCCATTATGTGATTGAAGTTGTTGACAGTGGTGAAAATGTGCTACAATTAAAATGCAATGTAGAAAACAATGACACAGCGGAAAGTTTAAAGGCAAAAGTACAAGTCCTTGAATCAAAAGCGTGGATTGAAGTAATTAAAAATTGGAAACAATAAAAAAGGATAATAAGATGAGTGCACTAGTTGGCGTAGTAATGGGTTCAAAATCAGACTGGGATACAATGAAAGAATGTTGCCAGATTTTGGAACAATTAAACATTCCTTATGAAACGGAAGTTGTTTCCGCACACCGTACACCAGACAAAATGTTTACTTATGCGGAAACGGCAAAGAGTCGTGGCATTCGTGTAATTATTGCCGGTGCTGGTGGTGCCGCACACTTACCAGGTATGATTGCCAGTAAAACAACATTACCTGTTCTTGGGGTTCCTGTTAAGTCAAGCACACTTAACGGTCAAGACAGCTTATTATCAATCGTGCAAATGCCTGCGGGGATTCCCGTTGCCACATTTGCAATTGGTGTTGCCGGTGCAAAAAATGCGGGTCTATTTAGTGCATCAATTCTTGCCAGTGAAAATTCAGAAATTTCAAAAGGCTTAGATGAATTTAGAAACACACAAACACAAACAGTCCTAGATAATTCAAATCCAAAAGGTTAATTAAAATGAAAGTCGGTATTATTGGCGCAGGGCAACTTGCCAGAATGTTATCAATTGCAGGAACGCCACTTGGGCTTGCTGTATCTGTTATTGGCAACCCTGATGATTGTGGTGGTGATGTGGTAAAAGACATTCAAAATATTGACTTGAAAGACACAGACGGGCTTATTGAATGGGCAAAGACTTGTGATGTAATTACTTTTGAAAATGAAAACATTGATTGTGAACTGGTTAGTAAAATTAACGATACAACAAATGTATTCCCACCAATTAAAGCCATTGAAATGGCACAAGACAGATTGGTTGAAAAAAATATGCTGAATGAATCTGGAATTGAAACTGCACCATTTTATGAAGTAAACAATATTGAAGATTTAAAAACAGCCGTTGATAAATATGGTTTACCTGCCATTGTTAAAACACGCCGTTTTGGTTATGACGGTAAAGGTCAATTCCCGTTAAAAGAATTATCTGATATTGAAAAATGTTGGGACGAAATTGGTGGTGCACCTGATGGTTTAATTTATGAAGGCTTTGTTAATTTTGACTTAGAAGTTTCACAAGTCGCATCAATTGATACAAATGGTAATATTGCATTTTATCCATTAACAGAAAACGAACACAACAAAGGTATCTTAATTAAAAGCACCGCACCATATAACAATGACACATTACAGGCACAGGCAAAAGACGCGGTTGAAAAACTTGCAAAGTCATTAAAATATGTTGGCACAATTGCTATTGAATTCTTTGTTTGTGGGGATAAACTTATTGCCAATGAAATTGCCCCAAGGGTTCATAATTCTGGACACTGGACTATTGAAGGTTCAACAACTTCACAATTTGAAAATCATATGCGTGCGGTTGCCGGATTAAGCCTTGGCGATACAGCAAGTAAACATACGGTAATGTATAATTGTATTGGCAATATGCCAAGCATTGAAGCGACAAGTAAAATTAAAAACTTACACCGCCATGATTATAACAAAGAACCACGTTTTGCCCGCAAAGTTGGTCATATCACAATAAGCGATATTAATGATACTGATATTAAAGAAACTGAAAAGTTAGTGGCTGATAGCCTGGATTATTAATCGCCTTCACCTGGTTCTGGTGAAAAGTGTTCTTTGTATTTATTTTCTTTACCATTCCAATCATCGGCACCCGCCATTGGGTCGCGTTGGTCAAGAATATTTGGCCATCTTTCTGCAAACTCACGGTTTAATTCCAACCACGGTTCTGCCCTTTCGTCTGTATCGGGAAAGATTGCTTCTGCTGGACATTCAGGTTCGCATACACCACAATCAATACATTCATCAGGGTTAATTACCAACATATTTTCACCCACATAAAAACAGTCAACTGGGCACACATCTACACAATCAGTGTAAACGCATTTAATACAATTTTCTGCAACTACATAAGCCATAATAAATAAACCTTAATGTTTGAAGTGACGCATTCCAGTAAACACCATCGCAATACCTGCTTCGTCGGCTGCTTTGATTACTTCGTCATCATTCTTTGAACCGCCCGGTTGAATAACCGCTGTGATACCCGCATCAATACATACTTGTAAACCATCAGCAAATGGGAAGAAAGCATCACTTGCCACAACTGAATCTTTTGCACCTTCAAATAGGTCAGCTTTTTCCGCACCAATTCGTGCAGAATCAACACGGCTCATTTGTCCCGCACCAATGCCTACTGTTTGACCATTTTTTGTGTAAACAATTGCATTTGATTTTACATTCTTAACTGATTTCCATGCGAATAATAAATCTTCCCATTCCGTATCAGTTGGTTTGCGTTTTGTCACAACTTTACAATCAGATTTTTTAACCGAACCATTATCCCTTGATTGAACAAGTACACCGCCTGCAATATTTTTTAACATATTAGAACTGTCTTTGTTGTCGGCAAGTCCATTTGTTTCAAGCAAGCGTAAGTTTTGACGCGTTTCAATTGCCTTTTTAAATTTATCCGTAAATGATGGTGCAATAATTACTTCAAGGAAGATATCGCCAAGGGCTTCAACTAAGTCTTCGTCAACTTCACAGTTAAACGCAACAATACCACCGAATGCAGAAACTGGGTCGCTTGATAATGCTTTTTTCCAAGCATCTGATGCCCCTTTACCCACCGCAAGACCACACGGGTTTGCGTGCTTAATAATCGCACAAGCTGGGTCATCATATTCACAAACCATTTCAAACGCCGCATCAGCATCGTTAAGGTTGTTATAAGATAATTCTTTGCCTTGGATTTGATTGGCATTTACAACACCAACACGACCATCATCATTTGAATAAACACTGGCACTTTGGTGTGGGTTTTCACCGTAACGAAGTGTTTGTTTTAAGTTGCTTATTGAAAAGATTTTTTCTGGTGCTTCTTTGTCCAATTTTGATGCAAACCAATTTGCAATATTCGCATCGTATTCAGCCGTGTGGGCAAATGCTTCCCATGCTAAGTCACGGCGTGTTTCAGGTGTTGTTTCACCAGAATTAGCATCCATTTCATCAAGAATTTTTTGATATTGATTTGGATTTGTTAAAATCGTTGTGTGTTTGTGGTTTTTCGCACAAGAACGCACCATAGATGGTCCACCAATATCAATGTTTTCAATACAGTCATCAAAACCAGCACCGCTTTTTACCGTATTTACAAATGGATATAAATTCACAACAACCATATCAATTTGTGAAATATTGTGTGTTTCCATTGCCATAATGTGTTTTTCATTATCACGATCGGCAAGGATACCACCGTGAATTTTTGGGTGTAATGTTTTTACACGCCCGTCCATAATTTCTGGAAATTCAGTGTGGGTTGAAACATCTGTAATTGCAATGCCTGCTTCTTTAAGAGCTTTGGCTGTACCGCCCGTTGATAAAATATGTACTTTATGGCGGGCTAAACCTTCAGCCAGTTCAACGATTCCTGTTTTATCAGAAACAGAAAGTAATGCACGAATTATTTTGTTATCAGTCATTGTAATATCCAAGTTAGTTATTTTGTTGTCATATATATATTATTAAGTGTTAAATTTTGCAAGTATTGTTTATTGTAAGCTAAGGTTCCAACGCATAACAATGTGTTGGGCAATTGACGATGTCCTAAGCACAATTTGATTTGTCTTGCGACGGCTTCCATTAATATCCATATAAAAGCTTTCTTCTATGGCAATTTCGCCACCAGAAACTTTGAACTTCCAACCAGTTTTGCCAACTTGCAACATTGCTTCTCTTTTTGAAGAAAGAAGCCATACTTTTACATTCGGGTGTAAATGGAACCTTGAAACAATTTGTCTTATGCCGTCAATTTGTTCAAATTTATCTTCGCCCTTAATTTCCGTGCCATCTTCGTTAATAGCAATCGCCCTTTTAAGAACGCTGTTACATACGGTTTTAAAACCATCGTGGCTACCTTGTAATAAAGTCCAACCTTCTTCTGTAATCATACTTCCTGTTACACTTGTAATCCTTGATTGATTACCAATAGACATAGCATTGTAATTATCAACAGTAATTGAATTGTGTGCCGATGTGTTTTTGCATGCTTCATATAATGGATTATCACTGTTTGGACAATAACCACAATTTACAAAAATACGAGTTTTATTATAATTCATTTCAAAACTTAAAATCCCCGCATCGTCATAGCTAGTATTTGAACGATTACCCGCATCAAATAATACTTGGGTCTTACCCACAAGTGCATTATAGAAGCCTGCGTCTTCCAATTGATTTGGCACATCGTACTTTTTCGCATAACGGGCAAAAATTTGACGAACATAATAAACTGAATCCGAAGCCCCCGCAAAATGGGCAAAGCTTCCGTCTTGATAAACGAATACTTTTAACGCAGATAACATTTTAATAATTGCGTTATCCATCACATTTGGAACATTCATTGCCATTTTATGAAGCATTGATTGAACCATAAATGCATCTTTGGCAAAACTTATTTGCACCGGAATACTTCGCATTTTATTCATACCGTCTGGGTGTAAATTGTCTTCCAATATCTGGCAAAAATCGTTAATTAATAATTTAATATCAAGCGTTGTGTTATTTGTGGCAAGCAAGCCAATAATTAATCCACGCAATGCACTTAAGCGTTGTGCAACTAATTTACAATCATAACCATTGGTAAATATTAAATGTCCAATATGGCGTGATAATGAATCATTTAAGCTGTCTGATAGTTTTTTATCTGCATTGGCTATTAAATAATCGTAATTTGATAATAACGATGTAAGTCTTCGTGCAACAATATCACTTCGCCAAATTAATGAAGATGGCTTTTCATATTTTTTAATCCACGCACGCAACCATTCGCAAGCCTTAACTTGACCATTTGAAATAGTTGATGTTCTTACATCATAAAGCCATTCAAAGCTGTGTGCATATTCCTGCCACGAATAAGAACAATCCGCTTCTTCGTCCCAAGGATTTTCTAAATCAATTTCTTTTGAACCCGCCCAGTCAAAAATACCTTGCAGAATTTCATCGCCCTTTTCACTTTTCCCAGACCAAAATTGAGGTGTCTTTGAAAAGCTCTCAATCTTAGAAGAGCGAACCATATTTGTATATAAAAATGGAGACTTTATAACAAAGCTAACACCAATTTTGCCAAGGTTAAATTGCATCGTTAAATTTATTCTCCGCGTAATTTAGCAATGTTATCCGCATAAGCATCAACCCCGCCTTTGAATGTTGCTGTTCCTGCAACCAATACATTGGCACCTGCTTCAATGGCAAGTGGGGCTGTTTCAAATGTAATGCCACCATCAACCTGTAAATCAATGTTGCGTCCGCTGGCATCAATCATTTCACGAATTTCATAAATCTTGTCCAATTGGTCGTGCAAGAATTTCTGTCCGCCGAAACCTGGATTAACCGTCATAACAAGAACCAAATCAACCAAATCAAGAACAGGTAATATTGCACTTGCAGGCGTACCTGGGTTTAATACAACGCCCGCCTTAACACCACTGGCTTTAATTTGTTGTAAAGTGCTGTGTATATGTGGGGTTTCAATGTGTGCAGATATAATATCAGACCCCGCCTTAACAAAGTCATCAATATATGGTTGCACTGGGTCAATCATAAGGTGCGTATCCATAGTTTTTTTTGTATATGGTTTAATTGCCGAAAGCACGCACGAACCAAATGAAATGTTTGGCACAAAATGACCGTCCATTACATCAATGTGTATCCAGTCTGCACCCGCTTTATCAAGGGCGGTTATTTCTTCGCCTAATCTAGAAAAATCACTTGCTAATATTGATGGGGCGATAAGTATTTTTTCAGCCATGGAAATTACCTTCAATTTAATTATTTTGTTTACTTAATAAGATATTATATATAATAATAATATAAATTAAGCGATTTTTAAAGCATAAATATCATATAAGGAACCAATAGTTATGCTAGCATTTTTCAAAGATAATTTTGCATTATATTTATCAATTTTATTACTGGCGGTTGGTCTGGGTTTCCAAGGGGCATTTATTGCACCGATTGGTTCAAATGTTGGGATTGAAAACAGTTTATTAAATTATGTTATGAATGCTTATTATATCGGATTCCTAGCTGGCGTTTACATCGTTCCAAAACTTATTGATAAGGTTAATTATGTGCGTTCATTTGCCATATTGGGGACTACATTTTCCGCAATATTTATTGGCTTTGCCCTGTTCCAAGACTTCCCATCTTGGGTCGTGTTAAGGGTTTTATCTGGGGTTTGTTTTTCTGGTCTTTATTTAATTACAGAAAGTTGGATTAACAGTTCAATTGAAAATGATAATCGTGGTAATGCCATATCATTATACCTAGTATTTATGTTCATTGGCATACTATTCGGTAATTACATAATTCGTTTTGCCGACCATAATGGTTTACAAATATTAGCAATGATGTCATTTATGTTAAGTTTATCATTTATTCCCGTATTGTTAATGCGTTATGAACCACA
>JBMZFW010000013.1:0-26237 GCA_049615605.1 Alphaproteobacteria bacterium
CAAATGAAATAGTCACCTTGCCAGAACCGCCCTTGCCAATGTTTACATTAACTTTGCGGTTAAGTGATGCGGATAATGAATTGGCAACTTGTGCTTCTTCTTCTTTGTTTTTATTTGACTTTGCCGGTGCTGATGTGGCTTTGCTTTTCTTAGACGAAACAAAGCTTTCAGTTTCCCTTACGCTTAATGCCCTGTTGGCAATTTCAAGGGCAAGTTCGTGCGCATTATCAAGACCAACAAGGTTTCTTGCGTGACCGGCACTAAGGTGTCCATCGTCAACCATTGACTTAACTTCTTCTGGTAAAATTAATAACCTTAAAGTATTGGCAATATGTGAACGGGATTTACCTAATAAAGAAGAAAGCATTTCTTGAGTATAAGAAAAATCGTCCATCATACGGCGGAATCCTTCCGCCTCTTCAATCGGGCTAAGGTCTTCCCTTTGAATGTTTTCAATTAATGCAATTTCGTGTGCCTCAACATCGGTTAAATTCATAATTGCAACTGGTACAGATTGCAAACCAACCCTTTTTGCTGCACGGTATCTTCGTTCACCGGCGATGATTTCATGTTTTCCATCGGCAATTGGGCGAACTAATAACGGTTGTAATACGCCTTTTTCCGCAATAGAAACAGATAAGCCGTCCAACGCCTCATCATTAAAATGTTTGCGGGGCTGACTTACACCGGCAACTAAATTATCAACCGGTAATTCAGATGCACCAGACGTGGCAACAACTTGTTCAACCATTTCATCGGTTGAATTCATAAGAACATCAAGCCCCTTACCTAAGCCTCTTTTTTTATTTGCTTCTACCATCACTTACCCCCTATTTCGCTACACCAGAAAACACACCGTCATCTTGCGCTATTGGAATAATAGTTTCTTTCACATTCACTTTTTCAAACTTATTTAAGATTTCTTTTGCAAGCATCATATATGCAATTGCCCCAATACTTGTATGGTCGTGAATAATCACAGGTGCACCAAATGACGGCGCTTCTGCAATACGAACATTTCTTGGGATAACCGTTTCAAATACTTTGTCGCCAAGGTGCGTTCTTACATCTTCTGCAACCTGCACGGCTAAGTTATTACGCTTATCAAACATCGTAAGAACCACACCGGCTAGTTCAAGCTCTGGGTTCATATACTTCTTAATGCGATTTGTCGTTGTTAAGATTTGACTTAAACCTTCCAACGCATAAAATTCAGATTGTAGTGGCACCAACACTCCTGTCGATGCCACAAGGGCATTTAGTGTTACCAGACCTAAATTAGGTGGGCAGTCCAATAACACATAGTCATAGTTACCTGCATAAGCAGATAACGATGTCTTTAACTTTCTTTCCCTACCAACTTGACCGGCAAGTGAAATTTCAACACCTGCTAAATCCATAGTTGCTGGAATAATGTCAAGGTTTGGGATTTCCGTACTTACCGCAGCGTTCTTAAAATCTTCTGTGTGTAATAACAAGTCATATGAACTAACGATGCCAGACCTGTCTTCCACACCAAGGCCAGTTGATGCGTTGCCTTGTGAATCCAAATCAACGATAAGAACCTTTTTCTTGCACGCCGCTAGTGCAGTTGCAAGGTTAATTGTTGTTGTTGTTTTGCCAACACCACCCTTTTGGTTTGCGATTGCGATAATATTTGTTTTCATATCCCCTACCCCTTAAATTATGTTTAATACATAGTTGTATAAAAACAGTATATCAAACATATTTTTATAAATCAAGGGTTTTCAAGAAAAAAAATACTGAATAAGTTATTGAAAAATAAGGATTTTTTAAGCAGGGGTATAAAAAAACGAATTTATTTTTTTATAAATTCGTTTATTTTGATTATATGTGAGTCTGTGGATGTTAGGGATGGTATGGTGTTTTCATTAAACGCCCAATTGGCTTTTGCCTCCGTTATTTCATCTGCATATGCCCTGCCTTTCAGGAAAAGGCACGATTTTACATTAAGTATGTGGCAAAATTCCAATAATTTATCCATTGATGCAAGTGCTCTTGCTGTCACAAGGTCAAAATCACCAGAAGATTTTTCAATTCTTTCGTTGTGAACGGTTGCATTAAGGTTTAGTTCACGCACGCATTCTTTTAAGAATAAGCATTTCTTTTTGTCGGATTCAATCATTGTGATATGAAAATCCGCTGAATTCTGCAAATCTTTTGCCAATATGGCAAGGATAATTGCGGGAAATCCGCCGCCCGAACCAATGTCGGCTATGGATTTTGTTTCGTCTGGAATGTATTTGAATAGCTGAACGCTATCGGCAATGTGTCTGTGCCATACTTCACCGGTGGTATTTGGGGATATAAGGTTTACCGCCTTTTGCCACTTTAAAAGCAAGTCGTGAAATTTTTGTAAATCTTCTAATGTTTCACGTGAAACACTATATATGGTGTCTATGTTATCTTTTGTATACAACATTTGCTAATCCCTTTAATTTCCTTGCTTTTTAATATGTTGCAATATGGCAATGATTGATGCGGGCGTCGTGCCGGAAATACGGCTTGCCGAACCAATTGTTGCTGGTTTGTGGGTGTTTAATTTTTCCACAATCTCTGAAGACAGTCCGCCGATTTTTGTATAATCAATGTTTGTTGGGATTTTAAGGTTTTCGTCTTTTCTAAACGCGGCAATGTCTTGTTCCATTCGGCTCATATATCCGCTGTATAAAGATTCGATTTCCATTTGTTGTTTGATAGGGGGGCTTATTTCACTAAGTTCATTCCAGATATTTGTTAAATCATCAAAGCTAATATTTTGTAACCCCAGAAGTTGCAGGGCGGTTCTTACCTTGCCGTCTTTGTTGATTGTAATTCCGAATTTTTCCAATTCATTTGGACTAGCTTTTAATTCGCTCATAAGCGTTCTTGTCGAATTAAGTTTGTCTTTTTTATCTTGCCATACGGCTTTTCGCTTATTACCGATTAAACCAATTTCAAGCCCCCTATCGGTTAAGCGTTCGTCCGCATTGTCCTGTCTTAACCTAAGGCGGTATTCCGCACGCGATGTAAACATTCTGTATGGTTCAGTTGTTCCGCGGGTAATAAGGTCATCAACCATTACGCCCATATATCCGTCTGCCCTTGATATGGTGAATTCTTTGCCCCCCCTATCGGATTTAAGTGCGGCATTTGTACCGGCAATAAGCCCTTGGGCGGCTGCTTCTTCGTATCCAGTTGTTCCGTTTATTTGTCCCGCCATAAAAAGCCCATCAATATGTTTTGCTTCCAATGTTGGTTTTAACATTCTTGGGTCAATGTAATCATATTCAATGGCATAGGCATATTGGAATATTTTTACATTTTCCAATCCTTTGATTGATTTGTAAAATTCATCTTGCACGGACTTTGGCATACTCATTGACATTCCATTTGGATAAATTGTTGGATCATTTAATCCTTCTGGCTCAAGGAATATTTGATGTCTTTCTTTGTCCGCAAAGCGAACAACTTTATCTTCAATTGACGGGCAGTATCTTGGACCAACCCCTTGGATATTACCAGAATACATAGCTGATTTATCCAGGTTATCGCGGATAATCTTGTGTGATGTTTCGTTGGTGTATGCAATATGACACGGGATTTGTTCAATTGTTACGCGGTCATTAAGATAAGAAAATGGAACTGGGTTATCATCTGGTTCTTGTAAATCCATTCCGTCATAATTAATGCTGTTTGCATCAAGGCGTGCAGGTGTACCAGTTTTTAATCTTCCCATTTCAAAGCCGAACTGTTGTAAGCAAGTTGATAGTTGTTTGGCTGGTTTTTCATCCATTCTTCCGGCTTCCCAAACTTCATCACCCATAAAGATTTTACCGTTTAAGAATGTTCCCGTTGTTATTACAACCGCACCACACTTATATGTGTTTTTGTCGGAATCAACCACACCAACAACCGCATTGTTTTCAAATAGTATTTCTTCTGCTAATCCATCGGCAATTGTAAGGTTTTCGTAATTAAACAGAATATCTTGCATTGCTTTTAAATACAAAGCCCTGTCCGATTGTGTTCTTGGTCCCCAAACGGCTGGGCCTTTTGATGCGTTAAGCATACGATATTGGATTCCCGATGCGTCCGTTACAAGACCCATCACCCCGTCAAGTGCATCAATTTCGCGCACTAAGTGCCCTTTGCCCAAACCGCCAATGGCTGGGTTGCAAGACATAACGCCAATTTTTGTTTTGTCCGTTGTAAGTAATAATGTTTTTGCACCCATTCGTGCCGCCGCCGCCGCCGCATCGCAACCGGCATGTCCGCCACCTATTACTATTACATCAAAAGTATTCATTTTTTTATCAACCCAACAATAAAAATACACCCTAAAAATTAACCCTATATATACTATATATTATATATAATGCAAAACATAATATAATAGCCTGAAAAAAGACGCTTAAAATAATTCTGATTTTTGGGGTAAAATTGAGCGTTTTTTACACTTATATATATAGGCGATTTTACACTATTATATATATAGGGAAAAATGACGGTAAAAATTACAGCATCTTTTAAGTAATTAAACCACAAAACAATAGCATCAATATAATGTATATTATATAGTGCCACATACTATATAATGTATGTTTGGGATTATTGCTTATTTTCTGATTCACGTGAAACATATACCTTTTGCATTTGTAGTTAATTTATTTATCCCTGTTTTAAGTATTTATTATGATTTTGATTGCGGGAATTATAATAATAAAAAAAACTAAAAATGGTTTTGGCTGTTTATGGTTTCACGTGAAACAATAGGCAATATATTTATTTGGTTGCTTTTGCCATATCTTCATTTGTAGTTAATTTTAAAAACGGGGCTTGCGTCTGGTGTGGCGGAAAAACATTTGCCAAATTTAAAAAATGGATTTTGTGTATTTTGTGGGTTTTGCCAGTTTCCGCCTGTGCTTGTGATATGGGGTTTTTCCGCCGTGCGGGTTTTGTGTGTGTATTATATAAAATATTTATATATAACACGCGCGAAAATAACACGCATGTGTGTGTATGTGTATGCGGGCAGGCACAGGTGCAACCGCGCGCGAGAAAAAATACCCCGAAAACTGTTATTTTTGCCTAAAACTTTTTATGGATTTTGCCAAGTGGTGAAAGGCGGTTTGTGGATGTGGTTTTTTACAGGCGTTTTTTTGCTTAAATTTACCTTGATTGACAGGCTGATTTTTTTGCTGTAAAACAGCGGATGAAAATTAACCAATATTCCCATGGGGAAAGGACAAGCAAATGACACAATTTTCTGATTACAAAGTTAAAGATATTTCACTTGCCGAATGGGGCAGAAAAGAAATCTCTATCGCCGAAGGTGAGATGCCGGGTCTAATGGCACTTCGCAAAGAATATGCGGGTAAGTCGCCACTAGCTGGTGCGCGTATTGCCGGTTGCCTTCACATGACAATTCAAACAGCCGTGTTAATTGAAACATTGGTTGACCTTGGTGCGGAAGTTCGTTGGTCGTCTTGTAATATCTTTTCAACACAAGACCACGCCGCTGCGGCAATCGCTGCTGCAGGTATTCCAGTATTTGCATGGAAGGGTATGAACGAAGAAGAATTTAACTGGTGTATTGAGCAAACAATTACAGGTCCAGACGGTTGGGAAATTAACATGATCCTAGACGACGGTGGTGATTTAACAATCATGGCACACGAAGACAGATACGCCCACATTCTGGAAAAGGTAAAAGGCTTGTCGGAAGAGACTACGACAGGTGTACATCGTTTAGACGAGATGGAGAAAAAGGGCGAACTAAAAGTTCCCGCAATCAATGTTAACGACTCTGTTACCAAGTCAAAATTTGATAACGTTTACGGGTGTCGTGAGAGTCTAGTTGATGCTATCCGCCGTGCCACAGATGTGATGCTTGCGGGCAAGGTTGCCGTTGTAGCGGGCTTTGGTGATGTTGGTAAAGGTTCGGCAGCGTCAATGCGTAATGCGGGCTGTCGTGTAATGGTAACGGAAATTGATCCGATTTGTGCATTGCAAGCGGCAATGGAAGGTTACGAAGTTGTGACAATGGAAGACGCGGCACCGATTGCCGATGTGTTCGTTACGGCAACGGGCAACAAGGACATTATTACGGTTGAACATATGCGTGCAATGAAGCACCGTGCAATCGTTTGTAACATTGGTCACTTTGATAACGAAATTCAGATTGAGCCAATCCGCAATATGGTTTGGGATAATATCAAACCACAAGTGGACGAAGTTGAATTCCCAGATGGTAAGCGTATTATCATGCTTGCTGAGGGTCGTTTAGTTAACCTTGGATGTGCTACTGGTCACCCATCGTTTGTGATGTCTGCTAGCTTCACAAATCAGGTGCTAGCACAGATTGAACTTTGGAACAATTCTGACAATTACGAAAACAAGGTTTATGTATTGCCAAAAGAACTGGACGAGAAGGTTGCCTTCTTGCACCTGGAAAAGGTTGGTGCAAAACTTTCTAAGCTTAGCAAAGAACAAGCTGACTACATCGGTGTTGAAACGGCAGGACCATTTAAGAAGCACCTGTATCGCTACTAAGCCTTACCCTATATTTGCTTTTTAGCAACAAATGACGCTGTGTCGGTTTTAACGCCCGCACAGCGTTTTTTTGTGTTTTTTACAAAGAGTTATATATTATCAAAATATATGTATAATTACCCGTAATGCGTTGTAAAACATACTATATTTTGTGTTTATTTGTGTTTACATTCGGTGTTATCTATTATATATTAATTATATTATATGTAATAGATTAGGGGGGGCGGTTCCTCTATCTTTGATTGGTTGGAGGTAGTATGAATAAAACACTACAAGGCTTTGTGCTTGTAATGTCTTTGTTTGTTGGTGAAGCAAAAGCGGTTAATTTCAGTATTAATGAAGCACTTGACCGTGTGCTAGCGGTTGACTATCGCCATATTATGCAACAAAACAATCTTCAATCTTCTAAAATCAATGTAAAAGCGGAAAAGGCAGCCCGCGATTTTAAAGCCAACCTTTCATTAAAAATGGGTACAGATACGGACGGTGGTTGGTCTAAAAAACGTAAGTTTTATTCAGACAACAGCTTTACACTTACGAAAAACCTTTATAATGGTGGGGGTTATGAAGCAAACATTGATGGCGCCAATGCAAAGGTTGATGTAAGCAGGCAAAATGTTATGATTTCCCAATCAAAAATTGCCATTGAATTGATAAAAATTTACACAGATTTATTACGCCTTCGTCGTATGCAAGGATTGCTAACGAAAAATATGATTGCAATCCGTGATTTGCGTGATGAATATTCTCGTCGTGTTGAAATAGGTGTGGGACAGCGTTCTATTCTGTTGCGACTTGACCAAAAACTAGGATTGCTGGAAATAAGTATTGATGATTTAAGCAACCAATTATCAAACACAGAAGACAAAATGCGATACTTATTGCAAGTGGACAATTCAACGCCACTTGACCTTCAACCAATAGAACCAGTAACCCCAGAGCTTATTGAAGAAATTCGCAAAATTTCAGATGCGGGCGAAGTTGAAAACCTTAGCCATCCAGAAATTGCAAAAATTAAAAAGCAAATATATGTTGCTAGTTATGGTTATGAAGCAAAACGCGCAACTAATTCACCAGTGATTGATGTGGAAACAAAGGTCGCAATGAAAAGAGAAGGTGAAAGAACAACTAATAAAACAGACTATGGTGTGTATTTAAAAGTTAACTGGAATTTATCGGATGATGCGAACAAACACCGTATTAAAGAAAAAGAAATTGCACTTTCTAATTCACGAATTGAATATGCATTTGCGAAAAATAAAATCTTAAATGATTTAAAGGCGGCTATTGTATCGCTTGATACAACATCAAAGCGACTTGTTAAAATGAAAAAAATTCATGCACAAACAGCAAGCATTGAACGCGATAGTTATACTCGCTTTACCAGCCTTGCAAAACAAAGTCGAGAATATATTTCCCGTGCCGATGTAATCAATGAATTTTACACATCAGAAGCACGCATACTTGGTGGTTATTACGAAAAAGTTATGCTTGAATACACTATCGTAAGTACAGCTGGTAAGTTATTAAATTACCTCGGCAAAAAATAAAGGTGACAAATATGTTTTCATCACCTAAAGACGATAAAAAAATTAAAAACAATTTTAATAAAGAGGCATTAAATGAAAGATTCGTTGTTGTTCTTTCTTCCCTTGCCAGCAATATTGGACAAGCTGTAAGTGTGTCTTCATTGCTTTCTTTTGTGGGAACTTCTAAAAATAAAGACATTGATTTACGAGAAATGAAATCTGGTGCGGAACAATGTGGCTTTACCATTTATACGGAAAGCGTAAACAGGGGCTTAAAAGATTTTAAATTGGAAGAAAAAGAAGCATCTATTCTTTTACTTAACTCATCAAAGGGATTGGACTTTGTTTATGTATACAATCCACAAACTCAACCACAGCAATCTATGGAAGATATGCTTGGTGGTGGTATGCCAAATGCGGGTGTGCCCGGTGTAGATGAAGAAGACAAACCAGAAATGTTTAATTATGATGAACTGGGCGATGGTGTAAAAACACCAAGAGACTTAAATGATTTATATTGGCAAGGTCAAGCCCCAAGTAGCGGTATGAATTATTCATTTTCATCGTTCTTTTTTAAACAAGTTTTTGATGTTGTAAAATATATATTTACTGAAACAAAAGATGGTTTTGTAAACATTGTAAATACATTATTAATGCCCTTTGGATTTGTAAGGTCAAGATATTGTACGTGGCGTGATTACCTTCGCAGGTCATTTAGAAGTTCATTAATTAATTATGTCAAAAAATGTGAAAATGAATCTGCACAAGGTTTTATTTTTAAATTGTTTACTATTTTTCACATAATTTTTAAACCAATGTCTCGCGCTTTATTACCAATGATTGGTGGCGACAGAAAACCTGTTTCTATGCCAAGAAGAGTTGACGGTGCAACTTTTGCCGAATTGACAAAAAAAGATTTAGAACGATTAAAGGGGTATAAATATTATCGCGTAAGTTCAGGGGTAATTTACGAAGTAAAAGTAGATATTGAATCATTAAATAAAATCTTTTCTGCCATTATTGTTAAAGCAGAAAAACTTAAGCAAACAGAAAGTGATAGTTATACATCGTTGTTTCATCGTGTATCAAAAAACAATTGGTTATATTCATTGGTACAAAAACAAAAACCAATCTATATGCGCATGATTATGGCAACAGTGATTATCAATATATTTGCAGTTGTTGGTTCGTTATATACAATGACTGTATATGATAGAATTATTCCAAATAATGCACTTGAAACATTATGGACACTTTCCATTGGTATGTTAATAATGCATGTATTTGATTATATATTAAAGTTGGCACGAACTGCTTTAATGGATAAGGTGGGGGCAAATATCAACTTGTCTGCATCAAGGGATTTATTCAACCAACTTATTGGTGTGCGAATGCAATTCTTAAAAGGTTCAACGGGACACATTGCCACAATTATGCGTGATTTTACAAAGGTTTCTGAATTCTTTACATCGGCAACATTATTAACATTGGTTGAATTACCATTCTTCTTTGTTTACCTGTTTGTAATGTCACAAATTAATGTTTCTGTAATGTTGGTATTATTGGCAGTTGCAATCATTGTAATATTACTTGGTTTTTTCACATTGCCAATGTTAAATGCGGCGGTAAAAGAAGCAACAGTTGATGAACACGAACATCAAGGTACATTGGTTGAAATAATTGGTGCATTGGAAACAATCAAAGGTACTGGTGGCGCAAGATTAATGAATCAAAGATTTTACGAAATTACCGTTGCATCAACATATTCAAATAAGCGTGTAAAATTCTTATCACAAATCATTACTTACACAATGGGCTTTATGCAACAAATGTCTAGTGTTATTGTTGTTGTAATTGGCGTATATGCCATATCAACACAACAAATGACAGTTGGTGGACTTATTGCAAGTTCCATTTTACTTGGTCGTGCAATGGCGCCTGTGACACAATTTGCAGGTATCTTAACAAGGATTCACCAAGTGCGTTCATCTATGTCTAGTTTAGATGGATTTATGATGACACCAACGGAACGTGAATCGCACCGTAGATTATTATCAGTACCAAAACTTAATGGTAATATTGAAGTACGAAATGTTTCATTTAAATATGACTTACAAAATGGAGAAGACATTTTAACAGGAATTAATATTAAAATTAAACCAGGTGAAAAGATTGCTATTCTTGGTCGTATTGGTTCGGGTAAATCAACATTGGTTAAATCAATGTTTGGTATTAACATTCCAACAACTGGACACATATTATATAATGGTATTGATTATAGACAAATTGAATCAAGTGATTTAAGAGCACGAATTGGTTATGTACCACAAGACCCTGTATTAATATCTGGTACATTAATTGAAAATTTAACACTTGGTAATCCATACGCGACGGACAAAGAAATTATTAAAGTTTGTAAAGAACTTGGCATTGATAAAATTGCTGCCAATTTAAAAGATGGTTATAACTATAAACTTCGTGAAAGGGGAATTGGATTATCAGTTGGTCAAAGACAGCTGTTTTCAGTTGCCCAAGCATTACTTAAAAAACCAGATATTATTATAATGGACGAACCGACATCGGCACTTGATGATTATTCAGTACGCGCGGTTAGGGGGGCATTAGATAAATTACCAAAAGAAACAACACTTGTACTGGTTGCCCATTCACAGGCAATATTATCAGTTGTTGACAGACTTATTATTTTAGAAGACGGAAAATTAATAGCAGATGGTCCAAAAGAAGATGTAATTGCGGCTATTAATGCGGGCGAAATTAACCCTAGGTAAAGACAATGAAAACAAGAAACAATTATTCAATTGATGAAATAGAAAGAAAGCTGTTAAAAGCCCCTGCAAAATCATTGCAATGGTTTATATATATTCTATTTGTAATGATTGTTATAATTATTATTTGGGCAATGTTATTTACAATTGAAATCCGTGTGCAAGGTATGGGAAAAACAATCAGTGAAGGTCGCGTACAAAAAGTACAAAACCTTGAAGGTGGTATTGTAAAAGAAATCCTTACACAATATGGTAGGACGGTTAAAAAAGGTGAAGTCCTTGTTAGGTTCTCAGAAGTTGATGTCCAAGCTAAAGTAAACGAAAGAAAGGCGGAACTGTTTGGTTTAAAAGTACAATCAGCTCGTCTACAAGCCGAAGGTAATGCGGTTAAACCCGTATGGCCAAAAGCAACAACTGAATCGCAAAAAATTATTATTAAAAATGAAATGCAACTTTATCAAGAATCACAAGCATCGTTGAAATCTTTACTTGCTGGTATTAAGGAAAAGATTAAACAAGAAACTTCGCGTTTAAATGAAATTAAATACCGTTATAAAGGACAGAAATCGCAAATTAAACTAGTTAAAGAATACTACTCAAAAATTAAGATGCTTTATAAAGAGGGTATTGCTAGTGAAATTGAATTAAACATGGCAAATCGTGATTACATTAATACACAAACAGAAGTTAAAGTATTGGTAATAAACATTAATAGTATCCAAGACAGCATTAACCAATTACAAGAAGACTTAAAAGAAAGAATGCTTACATTCAGAACAAATATTCGTTCAAAAAATTCAGATATTGATATTCGTATTAAGAATATTGAAAGCGGGCTTGAAAGCCTTGAAGATGATTTATCAAGAAGGGAAGTTGTATCGCCAATTAATGGTGTAATTAAAAAATTACGTGTAAACACAATCGGCGAAGTATTAAAACCAGGTGAAGTAATCGCCGAAATCGTTCCCGTAAATGAAAAAATTCAAGTAGAAGCAGAAATTAATCCAAAAGACATCGCCTATGTAAAAGAAGGGCAAAAAGTAATGGTTCGTTTAACTGCATTTGATTTCTCAATCTATGGCGGTATTAATGGCACCGTGAAAAAGGTATGGCCAGACAGTGTGGAAACACCAAAAGGCAAAGTTTATTACCGTATCATCGTTGAACTGGAAAAAAGCTTTATCCAAGGAACAAATACCGACCCAATGATGATAATGCCTGGTATGGTTGCCAACATTGATGTAATCACAGGTAATCGTTCGGTTATGGATTATGTGTTAAAACCATTAAAACGCGGAATGTATGTATCATTCACAGAGCGCTAATTTATTTTAATTGATTGTTATCGTCGGTTTTATTCGCTCGGCTAGCTAAATCTAGCCGTCGCTCATAATAACCTTGATTCCAATCTAATTAAAATCAATTAGTTAGGTTATAGTTTATGTGATGATTTGGAATGATAGGGGGACAGCCCCTAAACATATAAACCTTAATCTCTTCTTCTACTGCGTCTTGCTGGTTTATCCGTATCAGGTTTTGGCATTTCATTTACTGGTTCGCCAAGTGTTGCAATTAATCTTGCTTCATCAATTGGTTGCGGTGTGTAATCTTTTATTGCATCAGATATTGCTTTTACAACCTCTGGGCTTGAACCACAACAACCACCAATAACTTTAACACCAACATCAACGGCAATCTTGGCATATTCACCCATTAATTCAGGGGTTCCAGTAAACACAAATTCCCCATTTTCATATTTTGGAATACCGCAATTGGCTTTTGAAATAATAATTGCATCTGGGTTGGCTTTTTTAATCGCCATAATTGATAACATTGTATCAGTTGGACCAACACCACAGTTTGCACCAATGGCAACTGGTTTTGCTTCAAGGGCTGGTAATAATTGCCCCGCTTGTTCTGGTGTCACACCCATCATTGTTTTACCCGCTGTGTCAAATGTCATTGTACATACAATTGGTAAGCCAACTGATTGCGCACCTTTTAATGCGCAAGATGCTTCTTCTATTGAAGACATTGTTTCAACCCATAATACATCGGCGCCACCTTGTTTTAAGCCTTCGGCTTGTAAGGCAAATGCTTTTACCGCGTCTTCTTCGGTTAATGCACCTAGTGGGGCAAGCAATTCACCGCTTGGACCCATTGAACCAGCAACGGCAACTTCACGACCCGATGCGTCCGCAACTTCGCGTGCTAATTGTGCAGCAGCTTTGTTTAATTCAATAACCCTGTCTTGTGCGTTGTGTAATTTAAGGCGAAATTCCGTACCGCCAAATGAATTTGTTAAGATAATGTCCGAACCCGCATCAACAAAGTTTTTATAAACAGTTTTGATTTTTTCTGGCTCATCAACATTCCATAATTCAGGTGCGTCACCAGTTTGCAATCCAAGCTTAAATAGGTTCGTTCCCATTGCCCCATCGGCAACAAGCGTTGGTTTATCTTGCAGTAATTGTAAAAATCGGTTTGTCATAATTATACCTTTGTTTTTATTTTTGTAATGGTTCGCCCACACCGCGTACAGAAATAACACTTTGAATAAACATATCTCTGCCATTGCCTTTGACGATGCTGTCTTTACGGTCGGTTGTTGTTGTTGCATTATAACCATTATTTTCAGAAATGTATACCTTTACATATTCTTCGCCATAATTTCTGGCAAATTCAACGGCAGATTCCAAATCATTAAAGTCTTTGTTGGTATCGGCGTGAACCCTGAATATTCCATCACTTGGTGCAGATATGGTAATAGCAATATTTTTAATAACCTTACCCACAACAGCACCCACCGCATTCGCCGCATAGGCATATTCAGGCACAATTAATTCCGCACCCAATCTTTCGGCAATATTACCATAATAAGTCTGTGCAGGTGCACCAATGGCAACAAGTGGTTTATCAAGTTTTACATCTAGCGATAACATTGAATCTTTGTTTTTACTTAATGCACCTGTTAAAAATTCATCAATGTTATTTTCACCCGATAACACATCAACATTTTGTTCGTCCATATATATACTGCCAATAATTACTTTACTTGATTGAATAGTCATTTGTTCAATTACTAGTTCAGAAAATTCTTTTTCATCACTTGCCCAATCAATTCCAGGACGGCGTTCTTTAAGTGCATATATCTTACCCGCAAGGATTGATGCCTCTTTATCCCATTGGTCTTGTAATCCCAGTATATGTGATGCGTCCGACACACTAAATGCGGAATAGATAACCAGCCCCATATTAACCAAACGGTCAAGCGGTTTTGGTGAACGACCATTTTCAAGTAATTCTTCTAATGACTTTGCGCCGTCTTCTAATGAATCCCAGAAAAATTGTTCTGATACGGAAAGGCTTGTCATATTTTCATTAATATTACGAATACGGTGGGCAAATATCCCATCATAGCTTCTTCTTAATTCCCTTTCTAATTGAGTATTAAGAATGTCTTTAATATATGGGTATTGTGTTGCAAGTAATGCAATAGGGGTTGTTCGGCGTGGACCCAAAATCATTTGCCCATCAACAGAACGAACTTCACTGTCGCCACCAAGACCAACCGTGTAAACAGATATGGCTTCAACCATTGTTCGCCAACCGTGAACAACTGCACCATCTGGGTTTAATACGGCAATGCCATCTTTTATCATTGCCACATCGGTTGTTGTACCGCCAATATCGGAAACGATAACATTATCTTTACCTGTTAAATAACTAGCCCCAACAATTGAAGCCGCCGGTCCAGACATAATTGTTTCAACGGGCTTTTTTGTTGCCACATCCGCACTCATTAATGAACCATTACCCTGTACAATCATTAATGGGGCATCAATGTTGTTTGCATTAAGATATGATTTAACCGCACCAATTAATTGGTCAATTTGTGAAATTAACCTAGCATTTAATAGGGCAGTTAAGGCACGCCTTGGTGCATCAAGCGATGATGCAAGGCTGTGTGATAATGTAACAGGAAGCCCCGCGTGTTGTTCAATTAATTCTTGCACCTTTAATTCGTGTTCGTTGTTGCGAACCGCAAACATTGAACATACGGCAAATGCAGATACCTTGTCTTTGTTATCATTGACGATTTTGATGATTGTATCGGTGTCTAGTTGGTCTTTTACTTCACCTGCTGCATTATGCCCGCCTGTGACAAAATAACACGGGTCAGTATCAAGCGCGGATTTAAGATTTGCCTTTTCAAGCGCGTCTTCGTTAAAGCCAATCATAATTAAACAAACTGGGTTTGCGTGTTTTTCCACAATTGCATTTGTGGCAAGGGTTGATGACAATGAAACCATTGTAATTTTACTAGCATCTTGTCCTTCAAGAACTTTATTGCAAGCACCTGTAATACCAACCGTTAAATCGTGTTTTGTTGTAAGGGATTTTGCACCTGATTTGATTCCATTTTCCTTATCAAATAAAACCGCATCAGTATATGTGCCACCCGTATCAATTCCTAACATTAACCCCATAGTTTTATTCCTTTAATATCTGTATAAATTATGGTATATATATTTTGTTTTAGAAGTTTATTTTATTTTATTTGGAATTACTATGAAATTTTTACAAAAAATTACTTTATTTATATTAGCGACATTAATTAGCACAAATATCACCTATGCGGAAGACGGTCAAAAAAATGAAACCGATATTATTATCGCAGGTGGAAATCCATTTGGCTTAAGATATGCCCAATCGGGTAAAGTTTGCGGTTATGTTAATAAAACAGATGCTGATGGTAACTGTGTTGTTTATCCAACGGACAGTTCAGCCGACAGTATTTCCGCATTATTGGAAGGTAAAGTAAATTTTGCAATGGTACAAAGCGATTGGTTGCAACACGCAATTGATGGCACATCAAGGTATTCTGAATATGGTGAAAACGATAACTTTCGTTTACTGGCAGTTTTAGGTGCAGAACAAGTAGTTGTTGTTGTAAATAAAAATGCGGGTATTAATTCATTAAGTGATTTAAAGAATAAAAGCATTGATATTGGCGCTCAAAATACATACCGTAATATTGTATCACTTGGCTTATTGGATGTGGCGGGTCTTGATGAAGGTGATTTAAAATTATCATTTAATGGCACGGAACAAGAAGCAATTGATTCAGTGTGTAAAGGTAAAGCTGATGGTGCGGTATTTATTCTTTCACAGCCAAACTTAATTCTTGATACAATGTCGGCACAATGTAATGTTACTTTTGTCAATTTAGCAGATAATGAAATTGCAGAATTTGGTAAAAATTACAAAGGTTTTTATAAATCTGTAATCCCTGCGGAAACATATTGGTCACAAGACGGTGAAGTAAATACAATTGGTTTGTATACAACTTTAATCACAACGACTGATACGAAAAAAGAAATGGTTCAATCGGTTAAAGATGGTCTTGTAAACAACATTGAAGACTTTGAACAATCACACCCAATGTTGCGTGGTGTGAATGCGGAAAATATTAACCGCAATATTGGTGTTAAATTTTATAATACGACTGAATAATGGAAAACAAAGACAAAGCTTTTAACCGTATAAAGAACGAACTTGAAAAAGTTAGTGAAGAAATGCTTGTTATAATTAACAAGTACAATTTACAAGTGGATAATCCACTTGAAATAATAAATACGGCGAAAGAATTAATCACAGATAAAGACGATTATGTAAAGTTTATTGAATTGTCATTACAAGGTCGCCTGCTTGGTGAAGCAGCGGCACATTTGGAAAGTTCTGAATTCAGGAACTAACCCCCCTTATGCCCCCTAAGCCATAGTGGGATTCAAACATCAAAAATCATCTGTATAATAAAATAGGGATAAATCTTATTTAAAGATTTACCCCCCTATCAATAAAAAAGCCCCCCTGATAACGATAGGGGGGGCTGTTAAAACTATTTTTTAATACGCAGACGAATTAAGCCTTTGAAATTATCGGGGTCAACAACTTCGCCCCTTCTTGTTAATTCAATTACATCGTTGCGGGCAAGAAAGATTGCTTGCTGTTTAACCGCATTGAAATATTTTCGCCACAGGTTTGCCCCATCGTTTTCACGACGCACAGTTTCGGCGAATGCTTTTGCAACCTGTTCTGGTGAAACAGGGTCATTTGGCTTGGCTGATTTTAAATGATTAATCATAAACTGAGCAACTGGATCTAGTTTATCAAAATCCAAGTTGTTGTTATCGCTCATTACTTAATACCGCGGTTTAAGACATTTAAGAATTGGTGTTGTAATTCAATATCTTTTTCGTACTGACCTAAGAAGTGAGTCGTCACAGTTGATGAACCGTGTTTGTGCACACCGCGTGTTGTCATACATTGGTGAACCGCATCAATGGCAACGGCAACACCGCGCGCATTTAAGTTCGTGTGTAAGCTTTCCGCAATTTGTCTTGTTAACATTTCTTGGTTTTGTAAACGCTTTGCAAAAATATCAACAACGCGTGCTAACTTAGATAAACCACAAACCTTTTCACTTGGCAGGTATGCAACCCATGCTTTACCAATAAATGGTGCAATGTGGTGTTCGCAATGTGATTCAAATGGAATTTCACGAATAATTACAGGACCGTTATAACCAGTGATATCATCAAAAGTTTTTGATAATTCAGTTGCAGGGTCTTGGCTGTATCCTTGGAAATATTCTTCAAAGGCTTCAACCACACGCTTTGGTGTGTCTTTTAAGCCAAATCTTGTTGGATCATCACCCGCCCAACGAAGTAATACTTCAACAGCGTCCATTGCTTCTTGTTTACTTGGTTTTACAACTTTATTCATTTTTATAATCCCTTACTTATATTTAAGATAAGGTTTAAGTAAATGTTTTTTGTGATTCTGTCAATAAAAAACACCAAATTAATACAGTTTTATGATATTAATAAATCTATGAAAAAAATAATAATTGGGCTTATATTAATATACAGATACACAATTTCATACTTTTTGGGACGAACTTGTCGTTTTGAACCGACTTGCTCTCAATACACGATTGATGCAATTAATAAGTATGGAATTGTCAAAGGTTGCATTCGTGGGGCAAAAAGAATATTAAAATGTCGCCCTGGTGGTGGAAGTGGATACGACCCTGCATAAATCAATATTGTCGTAAATGTTAAATAGTACAAAAAATGTCTTATTTTCTGTGGAAAAATATGTAAAAACCGCTTGCAAAATAAGTGCTTTTTATGTATTCTGCACCTAAATTTTTTTATTTTAGATTGGTACTAATAAAATGAAACTTAAAAATGGTATAAACTTGCCTGTATCGGGCGAACCACAACAGAAAATAGTTGATTCAAACAAGGTTAAAAACTTTGCATTACGCGGGGCTGTTGATTTTCACGGTCTTAAGCCATCAATGAATGTAAAAGTTGGCGAAACCGTTAAAATGGGTCAATCACTTTTCAATGATAAAGAAAATACAGAAGTTGTATTCCCTGCACCAGTATCTGGTAAGGTTGTTGAAATTAACCGCGGGCACCGTCGTGTTTTAGAATCGGTTGTAATTAAATCAGACGGTAAATTAACGCCAGTTAAGAAATTTACAAAGTTCACAAGTTCTGCATCTAGCAAATCAATTAGAAAAGCTTTAATTGAAAGCGGTCATTTTTCTGCATTCCGCACAAGACCATTTTCAAAAATTCCAAATACAGATTCAACACCTGATGCAATTTTTGTAAACACTATGGATACAAACCCACTTGCTGTTGACAGTGCCGTTGTTCTTGGAAATACAAAAACAATGGAATATTTTGTTGCGGGCGTTAACGCGGTTGCAAAATTAACAGACGGTAAAACATTTGTTTGCGCCAAAGAAGGTGTTAAACTTACAAGATTTACTGGTAAAAATATTAAGGTTGAACGCTTTGATGGTTGTCACCCAGCGGGCAACACTGGTACGCACATTCACTTTTTACGCCCAGCTTCGGCAACAAAGACTGTATGGTCAATTGGTTACCAAGATGTAATTAATATTGGTAAACTTGCAAAAGACGGCGTGCTTTCTTATGAAAAATTTGTTTCACTTGCTGGTCCAAAAATGAAAAACCCTCGTGTTGTTTCAACTTGGATGGGTGCAAGCATTCCTGAATTATTAGGCACAGATGCAATTGGTGAAGTTCGTGCAATTAACGGTTCATTATTATCGGGCGATGGTGCGGGTTATTCAACATCATTCATTGGTCGCACAGCAACACAAGTTTCTGTATTATCGGCAAGCACAGACAGTCGTGGTCTTGGTTGGGTAATTCCTTGGGCTGATAAATTTTCATCAGTATTAAATGTACACTTATCTAGCCTGTTCCGTTCAAAAAAACAGGATATGGATACGGGTCTTAACGGTTCATACCGTGCGATTATTCCAGTGGGTCACTTTGAAAAGTTAACACCACTTGATATTTTACCAACACAGTTAATGCGCGCAATAATTGTGGGCGATACTGATATGGCACAAAAATTAGGTTTACTAGAATTAGACGAAGAAGACATTGCATTATTTGCGTATGCAGATATTGGTAAAAATGATTTCTTGGGCGCACTTCGTGAATGCCTAGCAAAAGTTGAAAAAGAGGGGTAATAAAAATGGGTTTAAGAAATTTCTTTGATAATATAGCCCCAAACTTTGAAAAGGGCGGTAAGTACGAAAAGTACTATGCACTATTTGAAATGGTGGAAACATTTTGTTATACGCCAAGAACGGTAACATCGGTTGCCCCACACGCAAGGGACTATATTGATACAAAGCGTGTGATGACTTATGTTGTTCTTGCGACTATTCCAGCATTATTATTCGGTTTATATAATACAGGTCTTCAGTCAAACAATGCACTTGTTGCGATGGGAATGACTGAAATGGACGGACTTCGCGGTTGGGTGTTAAGCTTAATCGGTTATAATTATGACCCAGCTTCAATAATGGGTAATATATTGCTTGGCTTAACTTATTGGTTGCCAATATATATTACAACATTACTTATTGGTGGTATTGTTGAAGTTGTATTTGCACTTATTCGTGGACACGAAGTAACAGAAGGTTTCCTTGTGACATCTATGTTATTCTCACTTACATTACCAGCGACAATTCCATTGTGGCAAGTTGCACTTGGTATATCGTTTGGTGTTATTTTTGGTAAAGAAATCTTTGGTGGTCAAGGTAAAAACTTTATGAACCCAGCCCTTGTTGGTCGTGCGTTCCTTTACTTTGCATATCCTGCACAAATTTCTGGTAATGCGGTATGGGTTGGTGTTGATGGTTTTTCTGGTGCGACAGCATTAAATGTTGGTGCAATGGGTGGGCTTGAAGCAATCACTTCAGCGGGCATTACATTACAAGATGCATTCATTGGTACAATTGCTGGTTCAATTGGTGAAACATCTACACTTGCAATCTTACTTGGTTTGGCATTCTTGTTATTCACAAAGATTGCAAACTATCGTTTAGTTGCCGGTTGTGTAATCGGTATGATTGGCACAACATTATTATTAAATTGGGTTGGTTCGGAAACAAATCCAATGTTTAACTTACCTTGGTATTGGCACTTTGTAATTGGCGGTTATGCCTTTGGTTTAGTATTTATGGTTACAGAACCAATCAGTGGTGCAATGACAAATAAAGGTCGTTGGATTTACGGTGGATTAATTGGCTTTATGGTTATTTTAATTCGTGTTGTTAATCCAGCCTTTCCAGAAGGTATGATGATGGCAATTTTATTCGGTAATATATTTGCCCCATTAATTGATTACTTTGTGGTGCAGTCTAATTATAAAAGAAGGGTGAAACGCGATGTCTAAGAATTTATGGACTAAATTTAAAGAAGTTCCACTTGATAACCCAGTAAAAACTATGTTTATTACGGTTGTTATCTGTTTGGTAGCATCGTTATTCGTAACATATCCTGCACTGGAATTACGCCCAGTTCAAGAAATGAACAAGCTTAACGAAAAACGCATTAACATTTTACAAGTTGCGGGTCTTTATGAAGAAGATAAAACAATTGATGAAATGTTTGAAACTGTTGAAGCAAAAGTTGTTGATTTAAGAACAGGTCGCTTCACGGATGCAGTTGATGCAAACTATGACGAAATCAAAGCATTAAAATCTGATGAATTTTCAAAGTCTTTAACAAAAGATGAAGACATTGCATCAATTCGTCGCCAATCTTATTACAAAGTTGTATACCTTGTAAAAGATGCAGGTACGGTTTCAAAAGTAATTATTCCAATCCACGGTTATGGTTTATGGTCAACACTTTATGGCTTTATGGCGGTAAAGACTGATGGTAATACAATCACTGGATTAAAGTTTTATTCACATGGTGAGACACCGGGTCTTGGCGGTGAAGTTGACAACCCAGCTTGGCAAGCACAATGGCCAAACAAGAAAATTAACGATGCATCTGGCAATGTTGCAATTTCTGTTGTAAAAGGTGGCGCATCTGGTGAAAACCAAGTTGACGCATTATCTGGTGCAACATTAACATCTGTTGGTGTTCACAACTTAGTTCAATTTTGGGTTGGTAAAAATGGATTTAAACCATTCTTAGAATTTGTTGCACAAGGGGGATTAAAATAATGGCTAAAACAAAAGAAATATTATTTGATCCATTAGTGGACAATAACCCGCTTACTTTACAAGTATTGGGTATTTGTTCTGCACTAGCGGTGACAAGTTCATTAAAGACAGCGGCGATTATGTCACTGGCGGTAATTTTTGTAACTAGTTTTTCTAGTTTAATTATTTCATCAATTCGTAATTGGATTCCATCATCGGTTCGTATTATCATTCAAATGGTTGTAATTGCATCATTGGTAATTGTCGTTGATGAATTCTTAAAAGCATATGCTTTTGAAGTGTCTAAGATGTTATCTGTATTCGTTGGCTTAATCATTACAAACTGTATCGTAATGGGTCGCGCCGAAGGCTTTGCAATGCAAAACACACCATCGGCATCATTCATTGATGGTATTGGTAACGGTCTTGGTTATTCATTAGTATTATTAATTCTTGCATTTATTCGTGAATTATTCGGTGCGGGTAAATTATTTAACATTGAAATTTTAACAACGGTAAACAATGGCGGTATGTATGTTCCAAATGGTCTATTATTAATGCCACCATCTGCGTTCTTCTTAATTGGTGTTATTATTTGGGTATTCCGTTGGTGGAAACCAGCCCAAGTTGAAACGCCAACATTTAAAATTCGTTCATCTGATGGGGGGCACCACTAATGGAACAATATATTAGCCTATTTATAAAAGCGGTATTCGTTGAAAATATGGCACTTGCCTTTTTCTTAGGTATGTGTACCTTCCTTGCCGTATCAAAGAAAATTGAAACAGCCCTTGGTCTTGGTATCGCGGTAATTTTCGTACAGACAATTACAATGCCTGCCAACAACTTAATCTATAAATACCTATTAAACAGCGGTGCGCTTGAATGGGCGGGACTGCCAAATGTTGATTTGCGTTTCCTAGGTTTCATTTCATACATTGGTGTAATTGCCGCAATGGTACAAATCGTTGAAATGATTTTAGACAGATTTTTCCCTGCATTATATAATGCGCTTGGTATTTTCTTGCCATTAATTACGGTAAACTGTGCCATTCTTGGTGGTTCATTACTTATGGTACAAAGGGATTATGATTTTACTCAATCGGTTGTATTCGGTCTTGGTACTGGTACGGGTTGGGCACTTGCGATTGTTGCGATTGCAGGTATTCGTGAAAAATTAAAGTACAGTGATATTCCACCACAATTACAAGGTCTTGGTATCACATTCATTACAGCGGGCTTAATGGCACTTGGATTTATGTCATTCAGTGGCGTAAAGTTATAATAGGGGGATTAAAGATATGAATGATTTTACTTTAAGTATCGTATTATTTATCACTATCGTTGTTGCCCTTGTTGCAATTATTATGACAGCGCGCAAGTTCTTAGTACCAAGCGGTAATGTTAAAATTGAAATCAACGGTAAGAAAACTATTGAAGTACCAGTTGGCGGTAAATTATTAAATGTACTTGCGGATAACAAAATCTTTATTCCATCTGCTTGTGGCGGTGGTGGTTCATGTGGTCAATGTGGTGTTGATGTTCACAGCGGTGGCGGTGATATCTTACCAACCGAAGAATCACACATTACAAAGAAAGAAGCCCGTACGGGTAAACGCCTTTCTTGTCAGGTTGCGGTTAAACAAGATATGAATATTGAAGTTGAAGACGATGTATTCGGCGTTAAGAAATGGAATTGTAAAGTTAAGTCAAATGACAATGTGGCAACATTCATTAAGGAATTCGTTGTACAATTACCAAAAGGTGAATCTGTACCATTCCGTGCGGGTGGTTATATCCAAATTGAATGCCCAGCCCACCATGTTAAATACAAAGACTTTGATATTGATAAAAAATATCACGCTGATTGGAACCACTTCGGTATTTTTGAAGTTGAATCTGTGGTAACAGAACCAGTTGAGCGTGCATATTCAATGGCAAACTGGCCTGGTGAAGAAGGCATCATTATGCTTAATGTGCGTATTGCCACACCACCACCAGGTAAGATGAAAGAATTACCAGCTGGTAAAATGTCATCTTATATCTGGTCATTAAAACCAGGTGATGATGTTGTTATCTCTGGTCCTTATGGTGAATTCTTTGCCCGCGAAACTGAAAAAGAAATGGTGTTCGTTGGCGGTGGTGCAGGTATGGCACCAATGCGTTCACACATCTTTGACCAATTATTAAGATTAAACACAAAGCGTAAAATCACATTCTGGTACGGTGCCCGTTCTGAAAAAGAAATCTTTTATCGTAAAGACTTTGATGACCTTGCGAAAAAGTTTCCAAACTTTGAATGGCATATCGCTTTATCAGACCCACAACCAGAAGATAACTGGAAAGGTCTAACTGGCTTTATTCACAATGTATTAAAAGATGAATACCTTGGCAAACACGAAGCCCCAGAAGACTGTGAATACTATATGTGTGGTCCACCAATAATGAACCAATGTGTTATTGAGATGCTTCTAGACCTAGGGGTTGATCGCGAAGACATTATGCTAGACGATTTTGGTGGTTAATTTCCATAAAAGATAATCAATTATCGTCACAAATAAAACAGCCTAGTACCATTTGTACTAGGCTTTTTATTTGCTTGATACTTAATTACTTTAATGAAAATTCCCACACCAAAATTATACCATTTTATAACAAAGAACAAAAAAAGAACAAAAAACAGTTGACAGTTGGATTCAGATGTGATTCTATAGTAACCATGTATAATGTTTTTTAAAAGGATTTGTGATGAGTCAAAATATGACAGTTGGACAAGTTGCTAAAAAATTTAATGTTTCTAAAGAAACTATTAGGCGATGGGATAACGATGGAAAGATTAATTCTGAAAGAGATCCTAGAAATAATTACAGAAAATATACAAATGAAATATTTGATCAATTGGATTTTCCATTTGAAGCTTCACAAAAAATAGATCATAAACCATTAAGAAAATATAACAGTATTGAATTGTTTGCTGGTGCAGGTGGTTTAGCACTGGGATTACATAATGCAAAAATAGAACATGTATTATTAAATGAATTTGATAAAACAGCTTGTGAAACATTAAAAGTAAATATGCCAAAATGGAATGTGGTTTGCGGTGATGTTGCAGATATTGATTTTAAAGAACATCGCGGCAAAGTTGATATTTTAACGGGTGGATTCCCTTGCCAAGCATTTAGCTACGCAGGCAAAAGTTTAGGCTTTGAAGATACAAGGGGAACACTGTTTTTTGAATTTGCTAGGGCAATAAAAGAAGTTAAGCCAACAATTGCAATGGGTGAAAATGTTAAAGGTTTATTAACGCATGATAATGGCAAGACATTGCAAACAATGAAAAATGTTTTACAAGAACTAGGATATGTTGTTTTAAAGCCAAAAGTATTAAAAGCAATATTTCATAAAGTACCACAAAAAAGAGAACGATTAATATTAATTGCTGTTAAAAAAGAATTTGCAGATAAGGTACAATTTAAATGGCCTAACCCTTGTGAAAAAATTTATACAATGAAAGATGCCTTAATGGCTGGCAAATTATTCAAAACAGATGTACCTAAATCTGATGGTCAAAAATATCCAGTAAGAAAAAAACAAATAATGCAAATGGTGCCAGCAGGTGGATATTGGAGGGACTTACCTATTGAAGTTCAAAAAGAATATATGAAGGGTTCTTTTTATTTAGGTGGTGGTAAAACTGGTATGGCAAGAAGAATAGGTTGGGATGAACCTTGTTTGACATTAACTTGTGCCCCAGCACAAAAACAAACAGAAAGATGCCATCCTGTGGAAACAAGACCTTTAACAGTCCGTGAATATGCAAGGGTGCAAACATTCCCTGACACTTGGAAATTTGCAGGTAGCTTAACAGCAAAGTATAAGCAAATTGGAAATGCTGTACCTGTTAATTTAGCACATGAACTAGGAAAATCATTAGTTGATTTATTAAATCAGGTAGAAAAATTAAAAAAATAATTAAACATATTTATAGAATCGTATTATTATTTCCTTATAACTTTATAAGGAATATATTTATGACTAAACCATATAATTTAGAAAAAGTAGAAAATGTTTTAAGGGAATTGTTTTTTGATAGATGGCAAGAACAAGAAAATAATCTTTATGAAAACAATCTAGATCCATTTTCTGCAGTTTTATCTTCTGCAAAAAATAATATGAGTATAGAGAATTGGTTTAAATTAGAAGAAACTAGACAAACAGGGTCAACAGATCAAAATAATATTGGAGAATTGCACCAAAAATTAATATCATGTTTTGATGGTGTTGAAGACTTAGGAACTGGTGGATTTCTTGACACTGTTTCAGTAAGTAAAAAGATAATTGCAGAAATTAAAAATAAGCATAATACAACAAAAGGAAATCATAAAAGGGAAATATATGATGATATTTCTTCTAAACTGTCTACGTCAGAGTATAAAGGATTTACGGGGTATTATGTTGAAGTAATACCTAAAAGGCCTAATAGATATAATAAACCTTTTACACCATCAGACAACAGAACAAAAACGAAAAGACCTCTAAATGAAAAAATAAGAGTAATAGATGGTATTTCTTTTTATGATTTAATATCTGGGCAAGAAAATACATTGAAAATGTTATTTAATGATATTATAAAAATTATAAATAAATTAATGGCAGAGTATAATATGCCATCAGAAAATTTTTCTTCAGAAGAATTTAAAGAGTTATTTGACAAAGTATTTTTTGGATCTGAGTAATTTTACTTATCCAATTTCTTGCGTAATTTATCAGAAGATTCTTTGTCAATTTGTGTTCCGCAGGTAAGGC
>JBMZFW010000014.1:0-24966 GCA_049615605.1 Alphaproteobacteria bacterium
CGTTGTTTTTCTGGTAATGGTGCCAGTACAACCAAAATGCTTATTATTACCGAATGCACCCCTGCCAACAACAGGCGTACAAGCACAAGGATTTGCTTGATTTTTGTCAAATTTAACCTCTTTTAAACTTTTTTTTATTTTTTACCATAAAAAGGCTTGCACTTTAAGTATTTTTTTGATAAAAATCTGTCATCAATTAGCCGCAATAGCTCAGTTGGTAGAGCATCTGATTTGTAATCAGAGGGTCGGGAGTTCAAGTCTCTCTTGCGGCACCATAAAATAAGCCACTTCTTCGGAAGTGGCTTTTTTATTATCTGTAAATATTGATAATTTTTTTTAAATAGATTTTAACGAGTCAAATATCAAGTATTTGTGAGCGACTACGACAAGTAGTCATTAAGCGAACAAATACGAAGTATAATTGACCATTAAAATTTATTTTTTGGTGCCTCCGGAGAGAATCGAACTCTCACTTCTCGAAAGAAACCAGATTTTGAGTCTGGCGCGTCTACCAGTTCCGCCACAGAGGCGACACCTTTTAATTACCCTTTAAATGGATCTGATACAAGGATAGTATCGTCCCTTTCAGGTGATGTTGATAACACCGCAACTGGTGTTTCAACAAGTTCTTCAATGCGGTTAATATAATTGATTGCATTTTGTGGTAATTCATCTTTATTACGGCAACCATAAATCGTTTCCGACCAACCAGGCATTGTTTCATAAATTGGTTT
The DNA here is from genome assembly GCA_049615605.1 of Alphaproteobacteria bacterium. Taxonomy (GTDB): domain Bacteria; phylum Pseudomonadota; class Alphaproteobacteria; order JAQWUY01; family JAQWUY01; genus JAQWUY01. Next base: position 735 of record JBMZFW010000014.1, read on the forward strand.
TGCTTTGGCTTGTAATTCCGTGCTTGCAGGGTAATGGTCATATTCTTTGCCATCAATTTCATAGCCAGTACAAATCTTTAATTCGTCAACGCCATCAAGCACATCAATTTTCATTAATGCCATACCTGTTACGCCCATTGTTTTGTTTACTTGGCGAACAAGTACCGCGTCAAACCAACCACAACGGCGTGGGCGTTCCGTTACTGTGCCAAATTCGTGTCCGCGTTTTGCAAGACCCGCACCAACTTCGTCAAATAATTCCGTTGGGAATGGACCTGAACCAACACGGGTTGTGTATGCTTTTGTAATACCAAGAACAAACCCAAGTTTATCTGCACCAACGCCTGCGCCTGCCGATGCTTGTCCAGCGTGTGTGTTTGATGATGTTACAAATGGGTAAGTACCGTGGTCAACATCAAGTAATACACCTTGTGCACCTTCAAATAATACTTTTTCATCTTTTTTGTGGGCTTCGTCCAGTCGTTTCCAAACAACACCAACAAACGGTAAAATCTTTGGTGCGATTTCTTTGATTTGTGCAATTAATTCATCACGATTAATTGGTTCTTGTCCCAAGCCTTTAAATAATGGATTGTAATGCGTTAATAATGCATCAACACGCGATTCAATTACATTATCGTCCGCCAAATCACAAACACGAATTGAACGGCGTGCAACTTTATCTTCATAAGCAGGACCAATACCACGACCAGTCGTACCAATTTTATCTTTGCCCTTTGCTTCTTCACGAATGTTATCAAGTTGTGAATGGATTGGTAAAATTAATGGTGCGTTTTCCGCAATCATTAAATTATCAGGGCTGATTTTAATACCTTGTTCTGAAATACGACCCATTTCCGTAACCAATGCCCACGGGTCAATAACAACACCATTACCAATAATTGATAATGCACCATCACGCACAATACCGCTTGGTAATAAATTAAGTTTGTAAACTTTTCCATCAATAGTTAGGGTGTGTCCTGCATTGTGTCCGCCTTGGAATCTTACAACGATTTCCGCGCGTTCTGAAAGCCAGTCAACAATCTTACCTTTACCTTCATCGCCCCACTGGGAACCAACTACAACTACATTACTCATTATTTTTCCTATCTATTACAATTTTACAACTTTGTTATTTTCAATTATGTGTGAACAATTAATGTTAACAGCTGTCTTTTTATTGTCTTTATCATCTGTTAATGCACATACTACAATTTTTCCCGATTCTCGCAAGTCTTTAATTACTTTTTTATCAGTATCAAGTGGTGCAAAAATCTTTTCTTGGTCTTGTGTATTCTTAACTATTTCTTCCAAGGTATCAGAATACATTGAAAAACCAACGCTTGATTCTTTTGTTTCGCTAAGTTTATATCGCCCACCGCGACCAAGTTCAAATTTTGAATTACTTGAAAATAAAGTAAATCCAATGCCTGTTTGGAATTTAAAGCCTTTTGTTTCACAAGCGTCAAGGGTAATTGAAATACCACTGTCTGCAAGTTCAGATTTTAAAATATCAATTACTTGGCTTGTGCGTTTGATTAATTCCATAGACTTATCATCAAGTTTTAAGCCTTCTAATTTCTTAATATTTTTATCGGCGTCGCCTTGGATTGATAATAAATCACCAAATATTGTATTTATATCCGTTAATTTTTTAACATCACGCTTTTCAATAAGTGCTTTAATATCGTTGTAATCAACCCCACAACTTTCCGCAACTAGCTTTGGTAATGTTGGGATACAAATATCTACACTGATACCACCGCAATTAAGGTTTTGTAATGATTGGGTTGCAATTAAGATAACTTCTGCATCGGCGTTTGCATTATCAACACCAATAAGTTCAATACCGTATTGTTTAAAACCACGGCTTGGGCGGTTGGTTGAACCTTTTACGCGTAAAACATCACCACTGTACATAAGGCGAAGTGGGCGGACTTTTTCTTTTAATCGGTTGCTGGCAATTCTGCCGATTTGTAATGTCATATCAGAACGGATTGACATCATCTTACCCGTTTCCGCATCTAGCACACGGAAAGAATTGTTAATTTCGTTTGTATCTTTGATATTTTCTTCAAATTCAAGCAATGGTAAAACAATGCTTTCATAACCATAACTGTTAAAGCTGTTTAATAAAAAATTATCTAGTAAAGATATCTTTTCTGCATTAGGTGATAATATGTACCTGATGCCTTGTGGTAATAAAGAATTATTTTGTTTCATAAATTAAAGCCTTTTATATCAAAAAACAGTTAAAAGACTATACGATTCACATAAAAGTATCAATAAAATTAAAACAAACCAGACTGTTTTAATCCATCAAAGATAAATTGCAGTGCAAGGGCGGATAATAAAATACCCATTACACGGGTAATAATGTTGGTAAATGTTACCCCAACACGCTTTTGCAGGCGTGATGCCATTACAAATAATACGTATGAAATAACCAACACCAATGTAAATGATATAATAACGATTAACAGCTTGGCGGTACTGCCATTTGATTCCGCAGAAAATAAAATAGACGCCGACATTGCACCCGCACCCGCAAGAAGTGGTGTTGCAAGTGGGAATACAGAAATATCATCGGTTGATTGGGCTTCTTTTTGTTCGTCTTCGCCGTAATCTGTGCTGTGTCCGCTTGAACCAAATATCATATCGTATGCAACAACCATTAATAATAAACCGCCACTTGTTTTAAGTGCAGATATGCTGATGCCGATACTTTGTACCAACCACGAACCAAAGAAAGTAAAGAATAACAATATCCAAAATGCAATATGGCACCCTTTGAATGCAATTTCTTTTTGTACTTGCCTGCTTTTTCGGCGTGTAAGAATAGCAAACAGAACCATCAAATCAATTGGTCCAAGAATTACAAAATATGTTGAAAATACTTTGATAAAAAATTCCATATCATTTGAATATAAATCCATTATTTAATGCTTTCTAGAAATTGAAATAATAAGGTGCAATCACACTGTATGACAACCAAACAATAATTGCAAGCGGTGTACCAAATTTAACAAAGTCTTTGAAAGTATAATTACCTGGGTTCATTACCAGCAAGTTTGTTTGATATGCAAATGGGGTAATAAAGCAACAGTTTGCAGCAAATACTACGGCGAATGTAAACGCGTTAATATCAACGCCAATTGTTTGTGCCAGTGATATGGCAATTGGGGTAAAGATAACAGCTGTTGCTTGGTTTGATAAAATGTTTGTCATAAATACAATTGTTAAGAAGAACAAGCTTAAAATAACACTTGGGCTTAAACCATCAAGTACATACAACATTGTATTTGATATTAATTCGCTGGCTTCTGTTTGTTGCATGGCAAGTCCAATGGCAAGCGTACTGGCGATAAGCATAATAACCCTTTTATCAATTGCTTTCATTGCACCAGAAAACGAAATACAGCCAAATGTAATCATTGCAATGGCACCAACAAGTGCAGAAATTGCTGTGGATAAAACGCCACTTGCAATAAGGGCAATTGTTGCGGTGAATATAGCCAAAGTATGGAATACATGGTGGCGGTGACGAATATCACTAGCTGATGATTCAATCATAATAAATTCACAGTCTTCGGCAACCTTGGCAATGTTTTCAAGTTCACCCACAACCAATAACACATCACCAGCTTTAAGTTTTGTATCCATAATTTCTGTTTGTAAAATCCCAGAATTTCGTTCCAATCCAATTGGTGTTAAGTCACGATTTTTTGCCAAGTTGATATTGCGTAAAGTTCTGCCGATAAATGGGGATTTCATAGAAACGATAATTTCCGCAAGGACTTGTTCTTGTGCCTGTTGTTCGTCTTCTATATCAGTAAAGTTTTCAATATTTTTTGATGCAAATGACATTAATGTTTCCCTGTCTGATAAAACAAGGACTTCGTCATTTGGTAATATTACACGGTCATTAAATGGTCGTTCATATATTTCATTACCGCGCTTAATCACAATTACATCTGCATCGTAACCTTTAATCTTCCAACCATTGATAAGCAATCCAGACAATGGAGAGGATTCAGACACTTTGATATTAGAAAAGAATTTTCTTTCATCTATTTCAACTTCTGAACGAAGCGTTCTTTTCGCAGGAATAATTCTTGGTAAGATGAAAATAGTATAAACACCGCCAATAAGGGCAAGCATCACACCAATTTCAGTGAATGAGAAAAATGTAAAAGGTGTTTCACCAGATTGTTCAATCGCACCAGATACAATTAAGTTTGTTGATGAACCAACCAATGTTGTCATACCACCCAATATGGTAATATAGCTAAGTGGTAATAACCATTTTGAACCTGACATTTTTAACCTTGCTGTAAGGGCAATGATAACTGGCATAAATACAACAACCATTGGAACATTGTTTAAGAATGCAGACATTATACCAATAAATATTAAACCAATTGTTAAAATGAAAAAAGGTTTGTTATTACGCTTTTTAATTAAATAATTACCAAGGGATTCAAGTGCACCAGTTTCATTTAATGTTTCACCAATAATCATAAGCGATATAACCGTTATAACCGCTGGATTGGTAAAACCAGCAAATATATTGGAAATACCCATGGTATTAATACCACCAGCATCAAGTATTGGAAAAGCATAGAAAAACAGTGATAATGAACCAAGAATCCAAATAGAAGTTATTTCAATTGATAGCTTTTCTGTGGAATAAAAATAAAAAGCAGTTATAAGCGTTAAAAACGCGAATACTGTTTGCAGATTTCCAATAAAAATTAAGTCATTCATATCCATATGTTTTATATAACATAAAAAAGTTGTAAATAACAGATTAAATCGTTATTATCGCCCTTACATATTAATGGGATTTAAAAGTGAAAAACATATATAGCACTAGTTCTGAAAACATTGAAAAAGCTGTTGCTTTATTAAAAAGTGGCGGGGTTGTTGCCGTGCCTACAGAAACGGTTTATGGACTTGCCGGAATTGGCAATAACAATACGGCAATCGCAAATATTTATGAAATTAAAAATCGCCCAACATTTAATCCATTAATTGCCCATTGTTCTGATATCAAAATGATTGAATATATTGCCCATTTAAATGATACGGCAAAAAAGGTTCTTAACGAATTTCCAAATGGTAATATAACAATCGTTTTATTAAGAAAAAAAGATACTGATTTATCAAGCCTTGGTTGTGCGGGGCTTGATACTGTTGCCGTTCGTATTCCAAACAATAAAACAACAACAGATATCATTGCAAAATGTGGTGTTCCATTATTCGCACCATCAGCAAATAAAAGCGGACATATTTCCCCAACAAAAGCGGAACATGTTTACAAAAGTCTTGGCGAAAAAGTTGAAATGATAATTGATGGCGGTAAATGTGAATGCGGATTGGAATCAACTATCCTTGATTTAACGAATGAACCAACCTTGTTAAGGGCGGGGGTAATTACAAAACAACAATTGGAAAATGTAATCGGTACTGCGGTGGGTGAAAAAACTTTTGCCCGTGGTAATAACCCAATTGCACCGGGGCAATTAAAATCCCATTACAAACCAACAAAGCCATTACATATAAATATTGAAAAACCTAGTGACAATCAATTTTATATTGGTTATGGTGATGTGGATTGTTCATTTAACCTGTCGGTTAAAGGTGATTTAATTGAAATGGCTGGAAATTTATTTGATGCACTTCACAGTGCAGATGAATCTGAATTAAGTGAAATTGCAATCGCACCAATTCCAAACGAAGGCATAGGTGTTGCAATTAACGATAAACTAGAAAGAGCGAGTACAAAGTAAAATGGTAAAAATATCAAAACGCGGTTCAATGGATTCTTTTATTGTTATGGATACATTGGCAAAAGCCAACGAAATGGAACGAAACGGCGAAACTGTTTATCGTTTTGAAGCGGGGCAACCTGCATTTAAAGCACCGCAAAAAGTTCGCGATGCGGGTATTGATGCAATTAACAATACCAATGTGGGATACACTTCGCCAATTGGTTTGCCTGAACTAAGAAATGAAATCGCAAATCATTACAAAGACCACTATGGGGCAGATGTAAATCCGAATGCTATTTTTATTACACCGGGTTCATCGGGTGCATTTTCATTAACATTCCTTGCTTGTTTTGAAGCCGGCGACCGTGTGGCGATGGCAATGCCTTGTTACCCAAGTTATAAACGCATACTTGAATCTTTTGGTGTGGAAATTGTTGCCTTAATGTCAACCAAAGATGATAAATATCAACCAACTGTTGCTTTATTAGAAGAGGCAAAAAAAGGCGGTAAAATTGATGGTCTTATCGTGGCAAGTCCAAACAATCCAACGGGAACACTTTTAAATAATGAAGAATTAACAACATTATTAAATTACTGTGAAAATGAAAAAATCCGTGTGGTTTCAGATGAATTATATCACGGTGTTGAATTTTCAGAATCAAAACCATTATCCGCATTACAAATAAACAATGATTCAATTATCATTAACAGCTTTTCAAAGTTTTTCTGTATGACGGGTTGGCGACTTGGTTGGGTAATTGTACCAGACAGTATGATTAAAACATTTAACAACCTGCAATCAAACTTATTTATTTCTGCACCAACGACAAGCCAGTACGCAGCCGTTAAAGCATTTGAATGTAAAGATGAATTAAGCCAAAATATTAAACGATATGAAAATAACCGTGATTTATTTGTAAAAGAATTAACGGATATGGGCATAACTGAATTTTCATATCCAGAAGGCGGTTTTTATTTATATGCCGACATTTCACACCTTACAAATGACAGTGTGGCGTGGGCAAATGAATTACTTGAAAAAGCAAAAGTTTCCGTTTCTGCAGGGGTTGATTTTGACCCGTATCGTGGGAATACTACAATAAGGTTTTCTTATGTTTGTGATTATGAACATTCAAAAGCGGGACTTGCTAAATTAAAAGAATTTATTAACAGTTAGTAGATTTATTTTTTATAATCTTATAAGAACAAACAACCAATATTATTATTTTAATAATTTCCAAAGCAACAAAAACATTGTGATGATTGGTTGCCGGTTGGTTTATTCCATTTACAACATTACTTAATCTTATGTCCATAATCGGCATAAGGTAATAATATTCAATCATAAACAAGCAAAATATTGTAATTAACACCGCCATATTGTTGTTAATTCCATTTTTGCGGTAATGACATATATTTAATATTAACAACACAGCCAAAAATCCCCATTCAACCCATTTTTGTGTATGGAATGTAACATTGCCAATTATTAATAATTCAGGGATAGTAAAATTACTGGCTAAAAACTTTGCAGGCGTTGCAATAAATGACAGCCCAATAATTTCACCCGCCCATAAAATATATATCATTGCCATTAATGTTAATTTATTCATTTTCTTTCCTGTATTTTAATGACTGCATTTCTTTTAAGCGTGAAAGCGTTCGTTTATATTCAAATTCAACTTTTGTACCTGTGTATAATTCTTCTGCTGAAACTTCTGCGCTCATAATCAATCTTGCCCTTTTTTCATAAAGTGCATCAACTAATAAAATAAACCTTTTTGCAGTCACTGTATCTTCATCAGAAATCTTTTTCATTCCACCCAATACCAATGTTCGGCAATTATCCGCCAAGTGATTAAAATCTTCCACACCGTATGGGGAAATCATTAATTCGTCATAGGTTGTACAAATAACTTTGCCACCCCTTTTGTTGTATGATAATTTATGCCCGCGAATGTCAACTTCAACCGCTTCTATTTCATTACCATCAGCCAAATCATCGGTAAAGCGTTGCAATTTACCACGATTACCCGGTGTTAATGGATATAAAAAATATGGATAATTATCCGCACCCTTTTTGGCACGGTAATCAGTTGCACTGTCCATATCGTGGGGAATTGTTTTGTTAAAAAACTTTTCCACATACGGTTTAAATACGGATGCATCACCGCCCCTTGGCTTTAATTTATCAGGTTCAAAGTTTGATGTACAAATCATAACCCCACCACCATCAATTATATGGGTAATAACACGACCAAATAACATTGCATCACCAACATCGCCAACAACACATTCATCAAGACAAAACAGCCAGTTTTCATTTAATATATCTTGTGCAACCTGTTTTAATGGGTCATCTGTTTTATCATCATTATATTTTTTTAAACGATAATTTAAATCCAATAAAAAATCGTGAAAGTGCATATATATTTTTTTATCAGTTGGGGCGGTTTCATAAAAGCTTTTTAACAATAATGATTTACCATTACCAACGGAACCATACATATATATTCCGTCTGGTTGTTTTGAACCAAACAATGATTTAAGAAAACCACCACTTGGGTCGTATCCTTTTAATTTACTATGTATTTTATTTAATTTTTTAAGGCAGAATAACTGTTTATCATCACTGATAATATCACCAGATTTTACAAGATTATTATAATATTGTTCTGGTGTTGTCATAATTTACCTTTAATTAACGTCCTATTTTAAGGAATTTTTCCGCGCGTTGTTCAACCAACTTATCACCGGGAATAGATTCCAATTCATTAAGGGCTGCTTCAATAGTATCGGCAACTGAATTGATTGCTGTTTTCTTATCCCTTTGTGCACCACCAAGTGGTTCAGAAATAATTCCATCAATAACACCAAATTCCATTAAGTTTTTAGATGTCATTTTTAATGCCCTTGCCGCTTGTTCTGAATAATCAGCCGAACGCCATAGGATAGTTGCGCAACCTTCTGGTGAAATAACAGAATAAATTGAATTTTCAAGCATATATACCCTATCCGCAGCCGCGATTGCAATTGCACCACCCGAACCGCCTTCACCAATTACCACAGAAACAAATGGTACTTTGATTGATAAACATTTATCAATGCCCGATGCGATTGCTTCGGCTTGACCGCGTTCTTCCGCACCAACACCTGGGTATGCACCGGCTGTGTCAACAAGTGAAATAACTGGAATACCAAATTTATCCGCCATATCCATAATTCGTTGTGCCTTACGGTATCCTTCTGGACGGGCTGAACCAAAATTGTGTTTCATACGGCTTTCCGTATCGTGTCCTTTTTCTTGCCCCATAATGGCAACCGTACGACCGCGAAAACGACCAAAGCCAGCAATTAATGCTTTGTCTTCACTAAATTTTCTATCGCCTGATAGCGGTGTAAAGTCTTCAATCATTTCATTAACATAATCAACAAAATGTGGACGGTCTGGGTGACGGGCAACTTTTACAATTTGCCAATCATCAAGATTTGAATATGTATCTGATATTAATTTTTTTGATTTTTCTTCTAGCTTTTCAAGTTCACTAGCAATATTCATATCACCATTATTTGACATGTGGCGAAGCTCTGAAATTTTGCCTTCTAGTTCAGCTATATTTTGTTCAAAATCTAAATATGTACGCATAGTATCCCTCAAATATTCAAAATAAAAAATTATTCCATTATTTTTACCATAACTAACAAAAAAATTAAACCATTAAATATCAGTTATTTTTTTATCCGCTAGCGGGTGTTTTGATTCCACAAGTTGCTTCATTCGTTCCGATAAAATATGCGTGTAAATTTGCGTTGTTGATATATCTGAATGCCCAAGCATTGCCTGAACCGCCCTTAAATCAGCCCCACCATTTAACAGGTGTGTTGCAAAGGCGTGCCTTAGGCTGTGCGGGCTTATTTTAGCGGGATTAAGCCCTGAATTCTTGCACAAGTACTTAATATATTGAAATACCCTTTGGCGGGTTAAGTGCGGTGTTTTTTTACCACTTGATGGAAACAGATATTTTGAAGATTCATTACTTTCAATATATGTTTCACGAATATCAAGGTATTTAGCCAAGGCATCTTTTGCATCATCAGACAATGGAACAATGCGTTCTTTATTACCCTTGCCAACAACAAATAAATAATCAAGATTGTTAAGTTGTTGTTTATCACGGATTGCGGAAATTGGCATTCCAACCAATTCGCTTACCCTTAAGCCCGTTGCATACATAAGTTCAATTAAACACGACAAACGAATTGAATCATAATCAGTTGTTGCGCGGGCTGATTCCAATATTTTGTTTACTTCGTCTTCGCTAATGAATGTTGGTAATTTTCGTGCAGTCTTTGGATTGGTAATATTTCTTGATGGGTCATCTTGGCGAATATTATCAATAACTAAAAACCTGTGGTATTGCTTTACCGCGGATATATGACGGGCAATAGATGTGGTTGCAAGTCCACCTTTTTTAAGACCTTCTGCCCATTTTTCAATTTGTTTGAATTCAACTTTATCTTCGTCTGAATTTATTTCTTTTAAATAAGATAAATATTTTTTTAAATCTGTTTCATAAGAAATGATAGTGTTTTTTGCTAGTTTTTTTTCAACCCTTAACATATCTAAAAATAGGTTTAGGTACTTACCCATCATAGATACATTATCCCGCGTTCAAATATAATTTCACGCACGATATTTTTATATCCCGCACGGTAAAGAACATTGATTACTTTGGCAAATTCCGCATCGTCCAATTCAACTTGGTTAATGAACTGTTTAATTACAATTAAAATGTAAACTGGATCTTTGGCATTTTTTACAAAGATTTCAAGTGCCTTACTTTTTGCAGGGCTTAAAGTCATAGTTTGTGTATATTTGCTGTGCTTTGAAGCATATAACCAAGACGCATCACTTATTTCATATTCAATAGCTTCTAGCATTGAAAAGGCTTGTCCCATTTTAAGACCTGCTATTCCTTTTGTATTTTTTGTTTGGTTTTTAACCAAATATTTCATCCATTTTTTACGGTCTTTAACATTAAGGGCTAGTGGGTCACGGTTTACAATTGAACTTGATGTTGCAGTTGTTTCTTCTTCTGCTTCTTCATCATTACCGCCACCGAATAGACCAAATAATCCACCACTGCTTTCTTCTTGTTCAACAGCACCATCTTCAAAATTAAATACGCCGTAATCTTGGCTAAATACAATTTGATTTTTACTATTATTCATTGGTTCAAGAACCGCGCGTTCAAACCATAGTGCATCTTCGTTTCTTTCCATCCATTCGTTTGCTTTTTCATAATTGCCAATGGCATAAAACATTTTTGCAACCTTAACTGCATTTACACCTGCAAATGGGGAAACATCTTCAAGCATTGGTGTGAAAATACGAACTGACTTAACCTTATCTTTATAAGTTTTTGCATTTTTAACATTTGCAAGAACCACATTAATTCGGTTCATACCCGTTACAGACAATGCCTTTTTAAACACAAGGTATCTTTGATATGTTTCTGGGAATATTTCTTCACCTGTTTCTTTATCAACAACTGGTTCAACCTTAAAGTCATTCGCCATACTGTTGTAAACAGCATATAATTTTTCATTGCCGATTGCATCATTTTCAAACATATCTTCGGCTAATTTTAACCTTGTATAATCATCAATATTTTTATTGAACAACAATCCACGCTTAACATATATATCATCAATTTCATTTGGCACATCAACACCAACATCAATTAAACGCATAAGGTTTAATGTCCAAACATTAAGGTCAATCTTTGTTCCAGACTTAACCTCTTGCTTAAATACATGGAATAAAATAAGTGGTCTTATACCATCTGGCAATTTAATATTTTCTTTATCAATTTCATTAAGTTTTTCGCTGATAAATTGCTTTTGAAATTCATCGCCAGTGAAACCAACTGTAAGGCAAGTAAGTTCCGTTGCCTGCCAGAAAGATTTCTTTCTTGTTTCGTCTTCTTGCGCATCCATAGTGTCACATGCAAGCCTGTTGTCAAAATCAACTAGTGCCATTTTAACAATTTGTTTACTGAATAATCTTAAGCGAACTTCGCTTGGGATTTTTTGAATTAATGCTTTTGCTTCGTTAAACCTGCCCGATTTAATAAGTAAATTTACTTTTATTTGTGCAATGTTTCCTTCATTGCCTTCTTTATCGGGCTTTGGAACATTTGTTTTTGACAAAATCATACGGCGTAATGCCTTGTTATACGCAGGGCTTTTTGTGTTTATATCAAGATTGTTTAAAACATTTTCAATTTGACTGTATGAACGGTTTTTCCAATATTCAATATTAAGCCCACCGCTTTCAGAATCATAAACACCAACCGTATCGGCAACCGACACATCAATTGGTTTAATTTCTGGAACTGGGGTTTCTGTGAATTCTTCGTCAGATGCGGTTTCAAGGTTTTCTGTGTCTTCGGCAACTTCCTCAACCTCTGCATCTTCAATGGTAAGGATAGTTCCATTGCCATTTTCAACCAAATCTTCTGCAGAAGACAGGCTTTCATTTGCCAATGCATAATTGGCAAACATTAAAGCAAAAATAATTATTAAAAAGTTTTTTAAAGACTGCATCATTTTACAATTAATCACTTATTTTAAGAACCTTTGTAACAGTTTCTTGTGTAATGGCTTCGTCTTGCATTCCAATGAATACCAACCCGCCTAAAATTATAAAAGTCAACAATACAATTAATTTAGTCATAACATCACCTTATTTGTTTTTATTATTAAGATAAATAATAACCCTAAATAGTAAAAAATAAAAGGTTTTTGTTATTTTATGGTATAAAAAAAACTTTTTTTTAACTATAATATATCTTATGGAAAAAATTATAAACTCAATCAGCCTTATCGGTATGCCAGGTGCAGGCAAAACATCAATTGGCAAAGAATTGGCAAAGGTTGCCAATTTACCGTTTTTTGATGCTGATATTGAAATTGAAAAATCCGCAGGTCGTTCAATACCAGATATATTCAAAGAATTTGGCGAAGACCACTTTCGTGATGGCGAAACAAAGGTTATCGCAAGATTGCTAGACGATAAAAAATGTGTTTTATCAACTGGTGGCGGGGCATATACCAATGCAAAAACCAAAAAAGTAATTGATGGGGCTTCTGTATCTGTTTTTATTGATGTTGATATTGATACACTGTGGCAAAGGGTTAAGGGGAAGAATACCCGCCCATTATTTAATGTAGAAAATCCAAAACAAGCACTAGAAGATATTTACAAACAAAGGTATTCCATATATAAAAAAGCTGATATAGTTATAAAATATGATAATTCTTGTTCTTCTAAGAAAATTGCAAAGGTTATTTTAACAGAAATAAAACAATACGAAAAAAAGAAAAAATGACAAAAATAACAGTTAACCTTGGGGAAAAATCATACCCTATTAACATTGGCGGTGGATTATTAAAAAATGTTGGTGATGAAATTAAATCAATCACCGCACTTGATTATGCCATTGTAATTACGGACGATGTGGTGGAAAAACAACACTTACAAACGCTTAACGACAGCCTGTTAAATTCTGGCATCACACCGCGTATTCACATTGTTAAAAATGGCGAAGGTTCAAAATCATTATCTACTTTTAATCAATTATTAGAAGACATACTGGAACAAGGCATTGAACGAAATACTGTTCTTATCGCCCTTGGTGGTGGTGTAATTGGTGATTTATCTGGTTTTGTTGCTGGTTCATTGCTAAGGGGGATTCAGTTTGTTCAAATCCCAACAACATTACTTGCCCAAGTTGACAGTTCAGTTGGTGGTAAAACAGGTATCAATTCAAAAGCAGGTAAAAACCTTATCGGGTGCTTTTACCAACCTAAAATGGTAATCATTGATACGGACACCTTATCAACACTTGATAAAAGACAGGTAAGTGCGGGATATGCCGAAGTTATCAAATACGGTCTTATCAAAGACAAAGTATTCTTTGATTACCTGCAACAAAATGATAACTATGATATTGCAAAGGTAATTAAGACAAGTTGCGAAACAAAAGCTGATATTGTGGCACAGGACGAAAAAGAAACAGGTGTAAGGGCTTTGCTTAACCTTGGTCATACATACGCCCATTCAATTGAAAGGTTCTGTAATTACGATGGCACTGTATTACACGGTGAAGCGGTGGCAATTGGTATGGTGCTTGCATATAAAACAGCAATTAACTTAGACACGCCAACAGCAACAGAAAATGATTTGATTGCGGTAATTGATGTTATTAAAAAAGCTGGATTGCCAACTTCGTTATCTGATATAAAGGCTGATTTTGATAAAGATCAATTATTTGAATATATGTACAAAGATAAAAAAGTTGTAAACGGTCAATTAAAATTGGTTTTACCAAACGGAATTGGTGATGCTTATACCACAATGGATGTAAGCACGGACTTAATCAAAAAAATATGGGGTGATGCGTAATGGATTTATCGTCTATTATTATTAACCTTTCTATAATACTTTTACTTATATGTATGTCTGGTTTCTTATCAGGTACAGAAACAGCTATGACCGCGTCAAGTAAGGCAAGGCTAGTTCAATTAAGTAAAAAAGGTAATAAAAGAGCATCAAAGGTATTAAGCCTGTTGGAAAATACAGAAAACCTTATCGGTGGTATTTTAATTGGTAATAATTTTGTAAATATCTTAGCTTCATCAATTGCAACAAATATGTTTTTATCGCTTATCGGTGAAAATGGTGTATTTATTGCAACCTTTGTTATGACTGCTATGGTTGTGATATTTGCCGAAGTAATGCCAAAGGTATATGCAATGGCAAACGCCGATAAAATGGCAATGGGTGTTGTTTATATTATTGAAATAATAATTAAAGTTCTTAGCCCTATTAACAACTTAGTAATGATGATAGTTAAAAAAATATTAGCTAAGTTAAAAATTAATACTAAGGTTCGTGATATTACCGCACAAGAAGAAGAACTGCGTGGGGCAATTGAATTACACGACGGCGATGACCCTGATTATAAACACGAAAGGGAAATGCTTCGTTCTGTAATGGACTTGGACGATACAAGTATTGAAGAGGCAACAACACACCGTAAAAATGTTATTTATATTGATATAAGTGAAACTGCGGAAAAAATTATGGAAAAGATTATTTCTTCACCATTTGAAAACTTCCCTGTGACTGATGGTACGGAAAATATTATCGGGGTAATTAATCAAAAAGATGTATTAACACAATTATACAGATACACAAAAAAAGATAAGAAAATTAATATTAAAAAATTAATTGCTGAACCTTGGTATGTACCTGAAAGCACATCTATGCTTGACCAATTACAAGCATTCAGGGAAAAAGGTTCGCACTTTGCCTTTGTTGTTGATGAATATGGTTCATATATGGGTATCATTACCATTACGGATATATTGGAACACATTGTTGGCGATGTTCACAACGATGAAGCCCAACCAAATATTCGTAAATTAAGTGATAATTCTTATATCTTTGATGGCAATGAATTAATACGCCATATTAACCGTGAACTTGATTGGGATATTGATGATGAAGATGCAAGTACAATTGCAGGCTTTATTATGCACAATGCCCAAACATTACCAAAAGAAGGTCAAGTTTACAGCTTTGCAGGTTATGAATTTATAATTGCGAAACGCGAACGCCAACAAATATTAAAAGTTCGCGTTAAAAAAGTATCTTAACTTTTACAATCTTTGTTTAAGGCAACCTTTGGACGACGACCAAAAGATAATTCAAATAATTTTTTGCGTTCAGTTAAGCCAACTGGTTTATGCACCCTTTTTTCGTACACACCAACAATAACGCCACTGTTTTCACGCATAAAGTATCCAATCCAATCTTCAAAAAAATTAGATACTTTTTCATTACAGAAATAATCAACTGGGGGGAAATACAGGCTGTAATTATTTTCAATTTCAACAAAACCCGCTTGTGCCATTAATCGTCTTAATTGCCCTTCTGTATACGGTCTGCCAAAGCCAAATGGGTTTTTAGTTTGTCTTGCCCATATGCCAACCCTGTTTGGAACGACAACTATTACTTTACCACCCGCATTAACAACTTGGTTTATTTCAAGCATTAAAGCCAATGGGTTTTGTGCATTTTCAAGTGCATGGGTTAACACAAACAAACCAACACTGTTTTCAGACAGCGGTAATCGTTCTTCGTCACAAACAACATTTATATTATTATTGTTTATGTTAAAGCCTTCAATAAAGTTAGGGATTAAAGATACAGTATAATTTTTTAAACCATCAATTTTTTCAAGATAAGGGTCAGTATAACCAAAACCCACCACAACTGAATCATTTTTTATACGGGCTAATTCATCAATTTTTTCACATAAAAAATGTAAAGCCCGTTTGCCTATTTTTGAATTATAAAAATGATTTAATTTATTAAATTCCATATTAATTAATACGATCAAGTATATACTTAACTAATGTATCATAATCATTTTCAAGTACATCGTATCTTTCTTGTTTATCAAACAAACCAGCCATATGACTTGGCAATTCAACTGTTTCATTAACAGCTTTTTGAATTGCATCTGGGAATTTTGCCGGGTGTGCGGTTGCCATTGCAATAACTGGTGAAGCCGTTTTCATTGCAACACCTGCCTCAACACCGATTACTGAATGCGGGTCAAAAATAATACCCGTTTCATCTTGCCATTTTTTAATGGCTTTTAATGTGTCGTCATTGTTAACAGACATACCTTGGAATTTTTCATTAATATTTTCCCACATTCCCGCAGGTACTGGCATTTTACCAGTTTCACGGAATTTACTCATACAATCAACGATCGCCTTATCATCACGATTTACACTTTCAAATGCAAGGCGTTCAAAGTTTGAAGAAATTTGAATATCCATACTTGGGCTGTGTGTTTCAACAACTTCGTTCATTGACATATCTTTGTCAATTAAGAACCTAGTTAAAATATCGTTTGAATTACTAGCCACCATAAATTGGTCAACTGGAACACCCATTTTCATTGCGAAATAACCCGCAAGCACATTACCAAAGTTACCCGTTGGCACAGAAAACGATACTTTTTTACCATCTTCAATAACACGGCTTGCACTGTAAACATAGTATACAATTTGTGTCATAATTCGCGCCCAGTTAATTGAATTAACGGCTGATAAATTAATTCGTGTTCTTGTTTCTTTATCGTTGAATAATTCTTTTACTTTGTCTTGGCAATCGTCAAATGTTCCCTTTAATGCAATGTTGTGAACATTGTCCGCATCAACAGTTGTCATTTGGTATCGTTGTACATCAGAAGTCTTGCCCAACGGGTGCAATATAAAGATATCAATACATTTACGGTTTTTACATGCTTCAATAGCCGCCGAACCAGTATCACCAGAAGTTGCACCAACAATAGTTATCTTTTCATTTCTTTGCGTAAGTACATGGTCAAATAATCTGCCTAGTAATTGTAATGCAAAATCTTTAAATGCAATGGTTGGACCGTGGAATAATTCACACACATGTAAATCATCTTTTAATTTAATGATTGGGGCAACATCTTTGTGTGAAAATGATTTATATGTATCTTTTAACATATTTTTTAAATCATTATCGTTAATACAAGTTTCAACATAAGGCTTTATAACTTCAAATGCCACATCAACATATTCCATAGATTTAAATCGTGCTAAATCATCCGCTGTTATTTGTGGATAAGTTTCTGGTATGTAAAGACCGCCATCTTCAGCAAGCCCCGCAAGTAATACATCTGAAAAGCTAAGTTTTGGTGCCGAACCACGCGTTGATATGTATTTCATATTAATCCCCCATTAATTGTTTTGATTAATAAAGAATACTATAAAAAAAGACAAAAAAAAAGCCCAATGATTAATATCATCAGGCTTTTTAATCAAAATAGTTTTGATTATTTGTTTAATAAATAAACAATTGCAGCAAGTGCAATGATAGCAATAATTACTTTTGAAGAACCGCTATCGTTTGAAGCTGACTTAACTGGTGCTGAAGCAGTTGATGCTTTAACAGCAGTTTTCTTAGCTACTTTTTTCTTAGCAGTAGTTTTTTTCTTTACTGCTTTTTTCTTAGTAACTGGCTTCTTTTTAGCAACAGTTTTCTTAGCAGTAGTTTTCTTTGCAACAGTTTTCTTAGCTACTTTTTTCTTAGCAGTTGTTTTTTTAGCAACTGTCTTTTTAGCTGTTGTTTTCTTTGCTACTGTTTTTTTCTTAGCAGTAGTTTTCTTTGCAACAGTTTTCTTTGCAGTTGTCTTTTTAGCAACAGTCTTTTTAGTTGTAGTTTTCTTAGCTACTGTTTTTTTCTTAGCAGTAGTTTTCTTTACATTAGTTTTCTTAGCTACTGTTTTCTTCTTAGCAGTTGCTTTCTTAGCAGCAGCCTTTTTAGTTTTTTTAACAGCCATAACTTTCCTCTTTTTATTAAATTAAAACAATTAAATTATTTTCGTATTTAAAAATAATGTATAAAAAGTATCACACTTAAAAAAATAAATAAAGTTTTTTCTTAATAAGAATACTCATCAAAAATAACATTTATATTATTTTCATTTTCAATTAATAATTCTTTACTGATATCTGCATAAGTTTTTTTTGTGTCAATTACTTCTTTTATGCTGTCTAAAAATTTAGTTTCATTATAACCATCAGCATTTTTAACATCGCGTTTTTCTAAACCTTGATAAGCATAATCAATTATATCAATTCCAATTTCGTGAATTGTTTTATTACCCATTTTTGTATCAAATCCAGACTTTGTAACATCGTCGCGGGCTTTAATAATGTCGTGCTTATCAAATTGTTTAATATATTCGTATACTTGATCTAATGTTTCTTCATCATATAATAAACCAACCCAGAATGCTGGTAATGCACAAAGCTTATCCCACGCACCATTATCCGCACCACGCATTTCAATAAAGCCCTTCATTCGTACTTCTGGGAATGCAACGGTTAGGTGGTCTTCCCAATCTTTTATTGTTGGTAATTCACCTTCAAAGCCTTTTAATTTTCCGTCCATAAAATCACGAAATGATAACCCAAGAACATCGTGATAAACACCATCACGATAAACAAAATACATTGGAACATCTAATATATAATCTGTCCATTTTTCAAAGCTCATATCATCATCAAAAATAAATTCTGGGATACCGCATCTGTCAGGGTCAGTATCTTTCCATAATTCAGAACGATACGATTGATAATCTGTTGACTTGCCCTTTACAATTGTTGAATTTGCGAAAATAGCAGTTGCAAGTGGTTGCAATGCAAAACCAACTTGCATTTTTTTAACCATATCTTCTTGGCTTGAATAATCAAGGTTTACTTGTACAGTACACGAAAGCGTCATCATTGATGTACCAGAATTACCCTTTGTCGGCATATATCTTTTCATTAATCCATAACGCCCCTTTGGCATCCATTTAATGTCTTCAACCGCACTTACCGGGTCATAGCCAAGGCTTATTGCAATCGCACCAATTTCATCACAAATTTTGCGAACTTCGGTTAAGTGTTTATTTGTTTCCATACACGTTTCGTGAATATTTTTAAGTGGTGCACCCGACAATTCAAATTGCCCCCCAGGTTCCAATGTGACACTGTCACCATTTTTACCTTTTAAACCAATTATATTTCCATCTTCGGTAATTGGTGTAAAATAATCATTTTGCATTTTTTCAAGAATAGTTTTAATTGAACAATCACCATCATAAGTTAATCGTTTTTTCGTTTCTTTATTAAATAAAAACTTTTCGTGTTCAGTGCCAATTCGCCATTGTTCTTTTGGCTTACAAGCATTGTAAAAATAATCTATTAATTGTTGTTTATTTGTTATTGTTTCAGACATATTAATTACCCTATGTAAATTATTTCATCGTCCCAATCACCAATTGATGATTGTAATGCAGAAAGAACCGCAATCGTTGCCGTTTCCGCGCGCATAATTCGTGGACCTAGTGAAATTGGATGAATGTGTTTTTGACTGCTTAACCATTTATGTTCCTCTTCTGAAAAACCACCTTCTGGACCGATTAAAACAGTTAATGGCTTGTCTTCAATCTTTTCACTTATTTCGGCGATTGGTTTACCGCCCCTTTCACAACAATATACGATTGGTTTATCCGTATCCCATCTTCGCATTATTGTTGATAATTTTTCTGGCTGTGAAATTTTTGGTATATCCAATCGTTCACATTGTTCCGCTGCGTTTAAAGCGTGTTCGTTTGCCTTATCAATTCGTACCTTTGGTGCATTGGTAAATTCAGTAATTACTGGTTGAAAGTGCCTTACGCCCAATTCAGTTCCCTTTTCAATAATAAAGCGGAAATTGTCTTTGTGAATTGGTGCGGTTAATAATGTTACATCCGCCCCCATATATGGTTCACGCACACAGTGTGCCACTTCAAATTCAACAGAACTTTTACTTAATGCTTTTATCTTTGCCAAAAATTCGCCATCTGTTTCATTAAATAAGAAAACTTCCGAACCAACATTTAAACGCATAACCGTTCGCAGGTAATGGGCTTTTGCTTGGTCTTGCACGGCAATACCACTTTCAAAAAGTTCTGCTTCAATATATATGCGTGGGACAAATTTATTAGACAATGGAATTTCCTATATTTATATGTTATTTATTTATATACACGAAGTATAAACCCAAGGAATAATTATGTCAACAAAATCAGATATTGATAATAATAACTTTATAATAAACAAAGCCCCTAAAAATATTCGCCCATTTTTATTATTGGCACGAATTGACCGCCCGATTGGTGTGTTCTTGTTATATATTCCAACTTTATGGGGTTTAATGGCATCAGCCATTTACAACAACATTAATTTATTTAATACGATTGGTTATGCAATTTTATTTTTTATTGGCAGTGTGGTTATGCGTGGTGCGGGCTGTACTTGGAATGATATTACCGATGTTAAATTTGACCGCCAAGTAGAACGCACAAAAAATCGCCCCCTTGCCAACAATACAATTTCAAAAACCCAAGCATATATATTTTTATTCATTCAATTATTAATTGGTGCAAGTACTTTATTATTCCTGCCAATTAATTCGGTAATTGTTGCGTTTATGTCAATTATTCCAGTTATCATATATCCATTTATGAAACGCTTTACTTATTACCCGCAAGCTTGGCTTGGTTTAACATTTAACTGGGGTGTTTGGGTTGGCTGGTTCGTATTTGATGGTGGTAATATATTTATTCCATTATTATTACACATTGCAGGTATATGTTGGACATTGGCATACGATACAATTTATGCCCATCAAGATAAAGAAGACGATATGTTAATTGGGGTAAAATCAACCGCATTAAAGTTTGGTGAAAAAACCAAGTTGTTTTTAACTGTTTTTTATGCACTTGTTATTTTAATTTTTTATATCATTTCAATTATTTTAAATGCCGGTAATATGGCATTAATTGCAATTTTAATTTCTGCAATTATGTTTATAACTTATATACTTATTTTGGATATAAATAATTCAAGCATTTGTTTGAAAATTTTTAAACATAATATGTATGCAGGTATAATATTGGGATTATCATTATTAATGTAGATTCATATTGCAAAATATACCAATAATGTATATAAAATGGGAATACAAAACATTAATCTAAATTTTCTATAAAATTACAAAGGAATATAATATGTCAGAATATGATTTAGTAGTAATAGGTGCAGGTCCAGGTGGATATGTATCAGCAATTCGTGCCGCACAACTGGGTATGAAAGTTGCCTGTGTTGATAAAAGGGAAACATTGGGCGGTACTTGTTTAAATGTTGGATGTATCCCATCAAAAGCATTATTACAATCATCTTACAAATATTATGATGCAACAAAACACTTTGAAGAACACGGTGTAATCGCCGGCGATGTAAAAGCCGACGTGGCAAAAATGCTTGAACGCAAAAACAAAGTTGTTGAAGATTTAACAAAAGGTATTGATTTCTTATTCAAGAAAAACAATGTGGAAAAAATTACTGGTTCTGCCGAACTACTTGGCGGTGGTAAAATTTCTGTTGATGGTAATGAAATTTCAGCAAAGAATATTTTAATTGCAACTGGTTCTGTTCCATCAAGCTTACCAAACCTTGAAATTGATGAAAAAACTATTGTTTCATCAACTGGTGCGCTTGATTTTGATAAAGTGCCTGAACACATGGTAATTATTGGTGGTGGTGTTATTGGTCTGGAACTTGGTTCTGTATGGTCAAGACTGGGCGCTGATGTAACGGTTGTTGAATTTGCCGACAACATTACACCAAATATGGATGCGGATGTTGTTAAGCAATTCTCTCGTTCATTAAAGAAACAAGGTTTTAAAATTAAAACTAAAACAAAAGTAATGGCTGTTGAAATAACAAAGTCAGGTGCCGTTGTTAAAGTTGAAGGTCGCGACAATGGTAAAGAAGATACTATTGAATGCGATAAAGTATTAGTTGCAGTTGGCAGATTACCATACACTGATAATCTTGGTCTTGATAAGGCTGGTGTAAATGTATCGGATCGTGGATTTATTGAAGTTGGTGAAAACTTTAAAACATCTGCGGACAATGTTTATGCAATCGGTGATGTTATTGGCGGTGCAATGCTTGCCCACAAGGCAGAAGAAGAAGGTGTTGCTTGCGTAGAAGCAATTGCCGGACAATCAGCACACATTAATTACAACACAATTCCATCTGTTGTTTACACGCACCCAGAAGTGGCAAGTGTTGGTAAAACAGAAGCCGAAGTTGAAGAAGCGGGCATTGAATATAAAACGGGGCAATTTGCATTTATGGCAAACAGCCGTGGTCGTGCCGTTGGTGAAACAGAAGGCTTTGTAAAAGTAATTACAGAAAAAAGTTCTGATAAAATTCTTGGCGTTCACATTGTTGGCGCCGAAGCTGGTACAATGATTCACGAAGCGGTTATTGTTATGGAATATTCTGGTACAGCGGAAGACTTATACCGTTGTTGCCACGCACACCCAACATTAAACGAAGCGGTAAAAGAAGCATGTCTTGCGGTACACGACCGTGCAATTCACGCATAAGGGTTTATAATGTCTGATAATACAGAACATACTAAGGGAATATTGTTTTATACCATTGGTATGTTTTCATTACCTGTAATGGATTTGATTTTACAACACTTATTAAGATCATATCCATTACCACAGGTTGGCTTTGCAAGGTTTACCGCACAGGGAATTTTTACCCTGATATTAATTTGGTATTTTAAAAACAGTATTAAAAGTGCTTTTACAACTGGTTTACTTCCAAAGTTTCTTATCGGCATCACATCTATTTCATTAACAATGTTCTTTTTCACAGCCATAAAATTTACATCTGTATCTGTGGCATTGTGTGGTTTCTTTATGGCGCCATTATTCACCCCAATATTAAGCGGTATATTTTTCAAACAAAAGCCAACTATTTATAATGTAATATCAGTTATAATTGGTTTTATTGCCGTGTTAATTGTTGCCCGCCCTGGTATGGAAGATATGAACATTGGTGCTTTATTTGCCGTAGGTGGCGGTATGTCGTGGTCTGTTATTATGGTTCTGCAACAAGGGTTTAAAAAAGTATTATCAAAGCCCGCAGAAACACAAGTATTCGTTTCATCGTTTTGTGCCATTACATACTTAATTGCATTTAATGTAATGTATACTGATATTCCATTAATTCCAAGCGAACTATCATTTCTTGGTTGGGTAATTGCAACTGGCGTAATCAGTGGTATATCTTATGTAATTGTTCAAAAAGCTGTTCAAATCGCAGATGCGGCAAGCCTTGCCCCATTACAGTACCTTGAACTAGTTGCGGCAATGTCGTTGGAATTTATTCTTTATTCAATTATTCCTGATACCAAAACTTGGATTGGTGCTAGCCTTATTGTAATCAGTGGCTTCTTAGTTCTGTATGATGCTAAACGCAAAAAAGTTAAGTAGTTAGCTTTAACTAAGCGATAGAATAAAATAGAAGATAATAGCCCAATCCCTTATTTCCATATAATCAATTTTATTGAGGTTAGTATCAATATTTTATGAACGACGCCTAGACTTAACTAGGCGAGAGAATAAAATAGAAGATAATAGCCCAATCCCTTATTTCCATATAATCAATTTTATTGAGGTTAGTATCAATATTTTATGAACGACGCCTAGACTTAACTAGGCGAGAGAATAAAATAGAAGATAATAATCCAATAAAATTGATTATTTGCCTTTTGGGTGGGATTTCTTGAACTGCTCTATAAGATAGCTTGTGTCTACTTTTGTATATCGTTGGGTGGTTGATAGGTTTTCGTGTCCTAACAATTCTTGGATTGTTCGCAGGTCGCCACCTGCTTGTAATAATGATGTGGCGTATGAATGTCTTAGGGCGTGTGGGGTTGT
>JBMZFW010000015.1:0-23932 GCA_049615605.1 Alphaproteobacteria bacterium
CCAAGACTGAAAAAGATAAGGTTAAGAAATTAATTGAACAATCAAACCTTATTGCGGAACAAGCAGGAATGCCTGTGTTTGAATTACGCCGTATTGTTAAAACAGTACAACAAGGTGAAAAAGAAGCAAGCCGTGCAAAAGGTGAAATGGTTGAAGCAAACTTACGCCTTGTAATTTCCATTGCTAAGAAATACTTAAACCGTGGTTTACAATTCCTTGATTTAATCCAAGAAGGTAACATTGGTTTAATGAAGGCGGTTGATAAATTTGAATACCGCCGTGGTTATAAGTTTTCTACTTATGCGACTTGGTGGATTCGCCAAGCAATCACCCGTTCAATCGCCGACCAAGCACGAACAATCCGTATTCCAGTACATATGATTGAAACAATTAATAAATTTATGCGTGTGACGCGTCAAATGACTGCGGAATTTGGTCGTGAACCAACACCAGAAGAATTAGCGGAAAAACTGGATATGCCAATTGAAAAAGTACGCAAAGTACAAAAGATTGCCAAAGAACCAGTTTCGCTTGAAACACCAGTGGGCGATGAAGACGATTCATCACTTGGTGATTTTATTGAAGATACAAATGCAATTTCCCCACTTGAATATGCTATTCAAAATAGCCTAAGGGAAACTGTTACAAGAATACTTTCTTCGCTTACACCTAGGGAAGAAAGAGTATTAAGAATGCGTTTTGGGGTTTCAATGCCACAAGACCATACGCTAGAAGAAGTAGGGCAAAAATTTGAAGTGACGCGTGAGCGTATCCGTCAGATTGAAGCAAAAGCCTTACGCAAGCTTAAGCACCCAACTCGTTCAAGAAAGATAAGAAACTTCTTGGAAGGGTAATATTAAGGGGGATTAGCTCAGTGGTTAGAGCAGGGCACTCATAATGCCTTGGCCGGGAGTTCAAGTCTCTCATCCCCTACCAATTAAAAAGCCCAGTATTAACTGGGCTTTTTTTATTGCTTGTCTGTATATAATTCTTTTTTGCAAATATCTATGAATAATTGTAATGTTGGGTGTTCGGTTTTGGTTTTGTGAAACATTATACCGATTTTACGAGAATTCGTATTTGCCGATATTGGTACCCATTTGATATTGTTGCCTAAGCTAGGCATTAAACCTTTTGCCATAATAGATATGCCAACATTCATTTCAACCATTGTAATTAATGACAATATATTATCAACATATTGAATTGCACGGTTATTTAATTTTTTTATTTCTGGGTCGTGATTAATGTTTAATGTCATACCATTACTGATAAAATTATATTCTTTTACATCGTCAACTGATAAGGATTGTTTTTTTGCTAGTGGGTGTGATTTTGGCAATAAGAATCCAAGCGGTTCATTATATAGTTCAATAAATTCAATTTTATCGGATAAGTCGTGGGGTGGTGTTGAAATTGCCACGTCTGTCTCATTACTTAACAGGCGACTGTGAATACGATTAATTGGGTGGTCTGATAAGATGACATTTACATTTTTATATTTATCTTTAAATGAATTTAAAATTGTTGGTACGCAGTCATTTAAAATTGTTGGTAAACAAGAAACCCTTAATATCCCCGCATTACCATCGGCAAGTTCCGTAAGGAAAGATGATAATCTGCCATAATGTTCAACAAATTCTTTAATCCATGGCAGGGCAATTTCACCATAAGGGGTAAGGGCTATTTTATAAGATGGTTTAAATATTTTTTGCCCTAAATGGTTTTCTAGTGTCCTTATTGAATTTGAAATTCCCGCTTGTGTAATGAATTCAGATTTTGCGGCGTTTCTGTACCCGTCATTTTCAATTACGGATATTATATGTTGCAGTTGTTTTACCGTGATAGACATAGTTTAATTCCATTAAAATTAGTAATAATAAAATGATAACAAAAAATTATCATTTGTCAATTATTTATACTTTTTATTATTTAAATAATCGTGCTAGATTTTACCTCTATTAGACATATCGATTCTAATTAATTATGAGAGAGTTTAAATATTATGAGCGAATATGACGCAGAAGTAAGTAACTGGTGGAAAACATCTATCATTGATATGGCACCGGGAAAAATTGAATTTCGTGGAACACCAATTCAAAACCTTATGGGTGAAAAATCTTTTTCACAAATGATTTGGTATATGGTTATTGGCGGGGAACTGTCAAAAGAACAAGCTGAGCTTTTTGATTTGGCTATGTTAATGGGGGTTGACCACAGCCCGCAAGCACCAAGTATTGCTATCTCTCGTATGGGGATTACTTGCGGTATTGGAATTAATAATGCGATGGCTAGTGCAATTAATGTACTTGGCGACAATCATGGCGGTGCTGGTGAACAGTGTGCGGAATTATTCTATGATATTCAAAGCCGAATTAAATCTGGCAAGGATTTAAAAACAGCGGTTGCCGATGGTGTTGCTGATTACCAAGAAAAAAATGGCAAAGTTATTCCTGGGTATGGACATCGTTTCCACAAAGATTCAGACCCAAGAGCAATTCGTACATTTGAAGTTTTACCAGATTATGTAAGTCGTGGGGTAATAAGTGGTGAATTTATTGAAATTGCAAAAGAAGTTGAGAATTATATTGCGGATAAAAAAGGTCGTGTAATTCCCCTTAATGTAGATGGGGCGACTTCTATTATATTCTGTGAATTGGGTGTGCCTGCACCTTTATCAAGGGGATTTTTCTGTTTATCCCGTTCTGTGGGTATATTGTCGCACGCTTGGGAACAGATGGGGCAAAATGAAAAAAATAAAGGTCCTATGCCAAAGAAATATTTACCAGAATATGAGCCTGCGGAATAAGGGATAATTTTATGACTAATAATAATGATTATAAATTTTCACTAGCCCACTTATGTGCTGTTGACCAGCCAATTCTTAATTTAATGCAGTTGGCTGAAAGTGCGGGATATGATTATGTTAGCCCACGATTATTACCAGTAACAGATACGGAAACACCACATGTATTGGTTGGTAACAAAGAAAAGATTAAAGAATGTCAAAAATTTTTAGAAGACAGCCCTTTGGAAGTATTAGACATTGAATTGTTAAAAATAACAGCAGACACAAATGTTACCGATGACTTTGAACCAGTGCTAGAAGCGGGTAAATACATTGATGCTAAACATGCTATTACACAGGTTTATGTTGATGGTGATGATATACCTTATGATAAAATTGAAAAATTATGCGAGCTAGCAGATTCATACAATATGAATATTGTGTTGGAAATGATTCCTTGGTCAAACT
Organism: Alphaproteobacteria bacterium; assembly: GCA_049615605.1. Lineage (GTDB taxonomy): Bacteria > Pseudomonadota > Alphaproteobacteria > JAQWUY01 > JAQWUY01 > JAQWUY01. The sequence goes on from JBMZFW010000015.1 coordinate 3,257, forward strand.
TATCATCAGTTGATAAAACGGTTGAAGTTTTAAATTCATTAAAAGGCAAAAATACAGGTATTTTACTGGACTTGTTACATCTGTTCCGTACGGATACATCAAAGGACGATTTAAAAAACATTCCTGAACAATATTGCCACTTTGTACATTTATGTGATGGTACTGCACCTTGGCATTTTGATGAAAACAGTCAAAAACATATTGCCCGTGGTGGTCGTTATCCAGCAGGCAGGGGCGATATACCAGTAATGGATTATTTAAAATTAATTCCAAGCAATGTTTATTCATTGGAAATTCCAAATGAACGATTATACCGCGAAATGGGTGGGCGTAAATATGCCAAGTTTATATTGGAAGACACTAAAAATTATTTATCACTATCTAGTTGTTGGTCGGTAAAAGATGAATTTTATTCGGTTCCAACAAGACTTATTTAACTTTTAATATTATTGAGGATTTAAAAAAAATGACAGACAAAAAATATGTTCTAACAGATGAAGATGCAAAATTAATTGCCGACAAAATTGCTAAGGCTAGAACAGCAATGCATCAAATAGCAGATTGGAATCAAGAACAGGTTGATAACTTAATCCAATCAATTGCTTGGCATTCATCAAACGAAGATACTTTTACAAGATTGGCTCAACTAGGTGTTGATGAAAGTAATGTTGGTGATCGTGCGGGTCGCCCAAATAAACGCTTTAAAATTCACGGTGTGTTGCGTGATGCACTGCGACAAAAAAGTGTTGGTTTAGTGGAAGAAGATGTTGAAAAAGGTATATCAAAATATGCAAAACCAGTTGGGGTGATTGCATCATTAATTCCAATGACTAACCCTGCATTAACGCCACCAGTAACGGGTGTATATTCGGCAAAGGCAAAGAATGCAGTTATCTTTACCCCACACCCACGCACAAAAAAGACAACTTATGAAATGGTTGAAGTTATGCGTAAGGCTTGTGAACTTGTTGGTGCACCAGCGGATTTATTCCAAGTAATTGAAAACCCATCAATTCCACTTACAAAAGAATTAATGGCAAAATGTGATTTAACAATGGCAACAGGCGGTAAGCCAATGGTTGAATCAGCATACAGTTCAGGCAAGCCAGCTTATGGTGTTGGTGCGGGTAATTCAACAATGGTAATTGATGAAACTGCGGACTTGGATATTGCCGCAGAAAATACTCGTATTAGTAAAACATCTGATTTTGGTTCTGGTTGTTCGGCTGATGGTAATATTATTATTCAACAATCGGTTTACGATAAAATGGTTGAAGCCTTAATTAACGAAGGTGGATATTTATGTAGCGAAGAAGAAAAGAATATGATTGAAAAAGCAATGTGGGATGAAAAAGGCAATCGTACTTTTGAAACAATTGCTTGTCCGCCACAGCAAACTGCAAAAGAAGCAGGCTTTGAAATTCCAGAAGACCGCAAGTTCTTAATGGTAAACAATCAGGGCAAAATTGGTAAAGAATACAAATTCTGTAAAGAAAAATTAACAACTTTAATGTCGCTTTATTCGTTTGAAACATTTGATGATGCCCTAGAAACAGTAAGGCAAATTTATGCAGTTGCAGGCACGGGACATTCTTGTGGTATTTATTCACACAGCGATGAAAACATCGATGCCCTTGCAAAGGTTGCCCCAGTTAGCCGTATGATGGTTCGTCAACCACAATCAAAAGCTAATGCTGGTGCGTGGGATAATGGTATGCCAATGACTTCAAGTCTTGGTTGCGGTGTTTGGGGTGGTAATATTACCAATGAAAATGTAAACCTAAAACATTACCTTCAATACACTTGGGTAAGCCGTCCAATCAAAACGGATCGCCCAAGCGAAGAAGAATTATTTGGCAAATTTTATAATACAGAAACATTTTAAGTTTTAATCTTAATGAATGGAGAAAACAATGCAAAGAGATAACACAGTAGCAGTACAAATGATTAAGTACCTAGAACAGCGTGATGTAAAGCATGTATTTGGTTTGTGCGGACATACAAATATTGCATTTTTATCTGCATTAAAAGAAAGCAGTATTGATTATGTTACTGTAAGGCACGAACAAATCGCTGCCCACGCAGCGGATGGTTATGCCCGTGTTAAAGGGGAAACATCTGTTTTACTTTCACACTTAACACCGGGTTTAACAAATGCGGCGACGGGTGTTATTAATGCGGCGATGGATTGTATACCAATGGTTGTAATCGCAGGCGACATCCCAACCCATTATTATGGTAAACACCCACACCAAGAAGTAAACTTACATTCGGATGCTTCACAGTATGAAATATATCGCCCATTTGTAAAAAGAGCGTGGCGTGTTGACAGTGCGGAACTGTTGCCAGAAATTATGGAAAAAGCATTCCACTTGGCAGAAAGTGGACAACCGGGACCTGTTCTTGTAAATGTGCCGATGGATATTTTTTCTGCTGAGATTTATCCTGAATTATTTGCTAAGGTTTCAAAGAATACTCGTAAATTATCAAAGCCTTGTATTGACCAAGAAACAGCGGAACAAATTGTTAAAACATTGGCAGAGGCAAAATCACCAGTTATCTATGCAGGTGGTGGAATTACATTAGCAAAAGCAAACAAAGAATTAGAAGCATTTGTTGATTATATGCAAATTCCAGTTGCATACAGCTTAATGGGGCAGGGTGCAATGCCTGATAGCCACCCGTTAGTTATGGGTATGACTGGTTTTTGGGGAACAAAACTAGTAAATGATAATTGCTTAAATGCGGATTATATATTCGGTATTGCAACAAGATTTAAAGAGGCGGATTGTAGTTCTTGGTATTCTGGGTATACATTTAATATTCCAGAAAAAACAAAGCTTATTCACTTGGATATTGAGCCATCTGAAATTGGAAGAAACTATCCTGCTGAAATTGGTGCGGTTGGCGATGCTAAATCTGCATTAAAAACTTTATTAAGGGTTGCTAAAGAATTGTATCCACAAGGATTTAAGGAATCGGAAAAGGTAAAAGAAATTTCTGATTTTAAAGAAAACTTTAAACAAAACAATAAAGAAATGGCAACTTCGGACGCATTCCCAATGATGCCAGAAAGAATCCTTGCTGATGTAAGAAGTGTATTGCCTGATGATGCGATTATTACAACTGATGTTGGTTGGAATAAAAATGGTATTGGTCAACAATTTGATGTTTTAACCACAGGCAGTGTATTAACGCCTGGTGGTGCGGCTACAATGGGCTTTGGTCCACCTGCGGCATTGGGGGCAAAAATTGCCGCCCCTGAAAAGGTTGTGATATCTATGGTTGGTGATGGTGGCTTTGGTCAAAATCCAGCCGTATTATCAACAGCTGTAGAAATGAATTTACCTGTTATTTGGTTGGTAATGAATAATAATGCATTCGGTACAATAGCAGGCTTACAAATGGCACACTATGATTTGACACTTGGTACAGTTTTCCAAGATTCAGAAACTGGTGAACAAACAGATACTGACTTTGCAGCAATTGCCAAAGCTTATGGTGCAAATGGTATCCGTATTAATAGTGCAGAAGAACTAACAAAAGCATTAAAAGATGCTATCTCTTCTGGCAAGCCAACAGTTTTAGATGTTAGAATGAAAAACAATCCAACACCAACAACAGGGCATTGGAATATATTAGACATCTATTCGCCGGGACAATATAAATCACATGTTTCAACAGATTAAGTTGCATACATTTTCAAAAGAATATATTGTTTCAAATGATAATTTTTTGATAAGAGGGAGAAAATATTATGAAACTATCAATTAAATCATTAAAAAAAGCATTGGTTGCTGGTGCAGCTATTGCAATGACTATGTCGTTGACTTCACAAGCTATGGCGGAAAAGTTCCGTTTATCGGCTAGTGCATCTGCAACTGATGAAAGAGCAAAGGCTGTTAATAAATTCTTAGCACCTGCGATTAATTCATTCGGTAAGTTTGAAGCACACTGGGGTCAACACTATTTAAACAAGGCACAGAGCTAGAAGCAATTGCCCGTGGTAATTTAGATATGTCTATTACTTCGGCGCAAGAATTAGCACAATTCTTACCAGAATTTTCAATCTTTGCTGCTGGTTATGTACACCGTAGTGCAGAACACCAAGTTCGTGTATTTAACGCACCATTTATGAAACCATTAAAGAAAAAAGTAGAAGATAAACTAGGTATCAAATTACTATCTGTAATGTATATGGGACGTCGTAACATTAACTTACGTCTTGATAAAAAAATTAATACACCTGCTGATATGAAGGGGGTTAAATTACGTATGCCAGGTTCAAAAGCGTGGCAGTTCTTAGGTAAAGCATTAGGTGCAAATCCAACACCACTTGCATTTACAGAAGTTTATACAGCATTACAAACTGGTGCTGTTGATGGTCAAGATAACCCAATTCCAACAACTATCAATATGAAGTTTTATGAAGTAACAAAACAAGTTGTTCTTACAGGACACTTAGTTGACTTAAACTACTTAGCGATTTCTAAAAAGAAATGGGATAAGTTAAGCAAGGAACAACAGGAAATCTTACAGGGTGCAGCTGATAATGTTGCTTCTTATACACGTGAACGCCAATCTCAGTTGGAAGTTGAACAAATTAAATTCCTACGTGATAATGGATTAAAAGTTTATACTCCAAATGTTGAAGCTTTTCGTAAAAAAGTACAAGGTGCTTACATGAATTCTGATTATTCTAAGCAGTGGCCTACTGGTTTACTTGAGAAAATTAATTCTCAATAATTGTAAATTAAAGTAAAAACACAATGTTGAAAACAATCACCCATAACCTAAGAAAAATCTCTGATTTTTTTCCTGCGGTATTATTTGTAACTATATTTTGTATATTTTGCATTAATGTAATTTCAAGATATTTGTTTAATGAATCTTACGGTTGGATTATTGAATTCAGTATGATTTTATGGGTGTGGGTGGTTTTTTTCACTTGTGCGTTTACATTGCGTGATGATGAACATATTGCGATTCATTTTGTTCTGGAAAGATTATCAGAAAAAGGACAAAAAATATGTCATACAATCGCTGCAATTTGTTTGTTTTTATTCAGTTCCTATATGGTTTTACCAACTTGGGACTATATTGATTTCTTATCCATTCGTCCAAGTGATGTAATGGGTATTCCAATGAAAAATATCTATATTATTTTTATGGCATTCTTACTTTCATTGATAATTCGTTCACTGTATAAATTATATGATTTATACATCAAAAAATAACTTTTAAATTTTTTATTTAAGGTATTCATTATGGAATTAGCATTATTTATTTTATTTTTATTATTTATGGTTATTGTTGGATTACCAGTTGCGTATTCTATTATTATTGCAAGTGTTTCTTATTTGATACTAACAGGTCAAGATGTTGCTTTGGCTTCTGAACATTTGTTGTCTAATACATTTAATAATTTCTTATTATTATCTGTTCCATTATTTATTTTCTTTGCCAACATAATGAACGCATCACAGGTAACGGAAAAATTACTTGCGTTTTGTTTGGCAGTTGTTGGTCGTGTGCGTGGTGGATTGGGACATGTTAATGTAATTACTTCGGTTATTTTTTCTGGTATGTCTGGTTCGGCGGTTGCGGATGTGGCAGGCATTGGTAAAGTAATTATTTCAATGATGAATAAGTCTGGTTCTTATTCGCGTGGTTATGCAGAAGCGATAACTGCGGCTTCATCAACGATTGGTCCAATTATTCCACCATCTATTCCAATGGTTTTATATGCCTTGGTTTCAAGCAGTTCAATTGGTTATTTATTCTTAGGTGGAATTATTCCTGGATTATTGATGGCAGTTGCATTAATGATGATTAATTCATTTATTGCCAAGCGTCGTAACTTTGCGGTTGAAGAAGGTGTGCCAATTAGGGAATTACCAAAACGAACTTATCAAGCATTCCCAGCACTAATTATGCCAGTAATCTTATTATATGGTATTTATGGTGGTGTAATGACACCAACAGAGGCGGCGGCTGTTGCCAGTATGTATGCATTAATGGTTGCGGTGTTTTTATATCGCAGTTTATCTGTAAAATCATTTTATAATGCAATGGTTGAAAGCGTTCATACATCTGCATCAACGGGGCTATTAATTTGTTCTGCATTAATTTTAAATTATATTATTGTAACGGAAAATGTACCAATTACGATTTATGAAATGTTTTCTAGTATTAATATAAGTCCTATTCAGTTTTTATTAATGATTAATATTTTAATACTGTTGTTGGGTTTTGTGTTGGATGCCTCTATTATCATATTGGTTATTATTCCATTATTTATTCCGATTGTAAAAGAAATGGGCATAGACCTTGTTCATTTTGGTGTGGTAATGGTTGTTAATTGTATGGTTGGTTATATTACGCCACCTTATGGAATTGTGTTGTTAGTAATTAACAACATAACAAAAACACCAATTGGTGTAATTATGCGTGAGATATATCCATTTTTAGCAGGTTTAGTATTTATATTAATTTTGTTAATATTCAATCCGTCATTAGTATTATGGTTGCCAAAGTTCTTTGGTTATAGCGGTTAAAAGAAAGATAATTTATGAAAAAAATAGCTGTTGTTGGTGCGGGATTAATTGGTATCCGTCATTTAAAAGCCATTAGTATGGCAAGTAATGCAACTGTGTGTGCATTGGTTGATGTTTGCCCTAAGGCAGAAAAAATTGCCAATGAATATAATGTGGAACTTTATAACGACATTGAAACAATGATAGATAAAGCAAAACCAGATGGGGTTGTTATTGCCACGCCTAATGCATTGCATATGATTGGTGCAAAGGCTTGTATAAGTGCGAATATACCTGTGCTAGTTGAAAAGCCATTTGCAACGAATATTGATGAAGCCAAAGAAGTTTTGTCAATGGCAAAGGAAAATGGCACTAAGGTTTTAACGGGTTATTTTCGCCGTTATAACCCAATTGTTGTATCGGCAAAGCAACAAATTGAAACGGGTGCTTTGGGTAAATTAATTTCAGTCCATTCTAATTTCTGGTTGCATAAAAATGATTCATATTATGATGTGAAATGGCGTACCCAAGAAGGTGCTGGACCGATTCAAATTAACCTGTCGCACGACTTGGATTTATTGCTGTACTTTATGGGTGATGTGGAAAGCGTAACAGCTATTTCAAATAATATAGCCCGAAATTTTGAAGTGGAAGACACAGTTGTTGTAATCTGTAAATTTAAGAATGGTGCATTGGGCACATTAAATCTGTCTGACAGCATTCCTGCCCCATGGAGTTGGGAATTAACTTCGGGCGATAATCCAACATATCCAAATACACAAAATACTTATTGTATGATTGGTGGTACAGATGCTTCGCTTGAAATGCCTCGCAATCGTCTGTGGTATTACAGCGGTGAAAAACATTGGTATAAACCAATTAGCTCGACCACTATTATGACAGAACAGGCTGATTCATTAACCGCACAAATTGAACATTTTTCAGCGGTTATAAAAGGTGATGAAGAACCAAGAGTCACTGGCGAAGATGGTCTAAGGGTAATTGAAGTTATTAATGCTATAAAAGAATCTATTGCCAGCAGAAAAGAAGTTTACTTGTAATTATTCTTCCAATATATGATGGGCAAGGTCATTGATGATGTGTTTAATGTGATTATCATCAATGCTGTAAAATTGAAATTTACCATCTTTTTCTGATTTTAAGATTCTGTTTTCACGCAATGGTTTTAAATTGTGGGAAATTAATGATTGGCTTAATCCTGTTATTTCAATAATTTCAGATACGGATTTTTTTCCTTCCATACACGCTATTACTATTGATAGTCTTGACTTATCGCCAAGAAGTTTAAATACCGTTGCCATATCAATGACATTGTTTTGTGATAGGGTTGGTGTTGAATCAGAACATAAATTGTGTTCACATTTGTTTTTAGTCATAACTTATTGTATATTTTTGTTATATAAAATCAATATAAAGTTTAGGAAAAATAAAAATGCTTAAAGATGGTAAAAATTATAAATATAAAAACTTAGAATATACAAACAAAACAAACTTTGTGTTTTTTGTTGACCACGCATCAAATAAATTACCAAGGGGTGTTGACCTTGGCGTTGATAAGGAAAATATGAAACGCCATGTTGCTTATGATATTGGTATTGAAAAAGTTTCTGAATTTGTTGCTGATGAATTAAAAGCACCACTTATTAAGTCAAAATATTCTAGGTTGTTTGTTGATTGCAACCGCTTTGAAGACGAAGACGGAATTATCCCACATTTAAGCGATGATGTGTATGTTAAGGCAAACGAAGAATTAACAGATGATGAAAGGCAAAAAAGAATTGCTGATTATCACGAAAGCTATCATAAAGGCGGGGATGATTTGATTGAAGAATCAAACAAAGATGCTTGGATTATTAATATGCACAGCTTCACTCCAAAATTAAACAGTCTGCCAGATGATGAACGCCCTTGGGAAATTGCCCTTATATGGCGTCATAATGAAAAGCTGGTTAAAAAGTTTATTGAAATATTGGAAAAAAATACAAAATACACAATTGGTAATAACCAACCATACGATGAAATTGAAAGTACAACATATTCAATGGAACGAAGAATGGTTGATAACCCTGAACGAAACAGCCTTATCATTGAAATCCGTCAAGACTTAATTGCCGATGATAAAGGTGCAAAAAAGATAGCAGGGGTTATTGCTAAGAACCTAAAACAATTGTTTAAAGAATGTAATTAATTGTGGTTATACTTATACTAAAGAAATTATACCGCAGGTATTTGCATTGTTATGCAATGCACACCGCCACCTGATTTCATAAGGGCGTTTGTTTCAATTGGAATTACTTTTCGTTTTGGGAATGCTTCCCTTAAAATAGCAAGTGGTGTGTCATCTGTTTTTCGTCCGCTTGCTGATACGATTAAACCGCCATTACAAATATAACTGTTAATATGCACAACCACATCGTCCGTAAGTGGCAGGTTAATTATATCGTACCCTGCATTTTTAAATACACTGCGTGCGGATTCAATTATTTTATAATTAGGGTCGGATTTATCATTTGTTGTTTGCAATATTATTTCATTGTTATCTGTAAACATTGCCATACCATCAATATGCCCATCGGTTACAGGGTCGGGTGTTAAACCAAGTTCCGTCCAATTAACATTTTTAACACCAAGTACTTTTTTTATTTCTGTTTCCATATCCGCAAGACTTATTCCATTGTTTCGTTTGCCTTTTTGCATACTTTCTTTTGAAACAAAACAATCGGTTTTGTTCCATATAAATGTACCGCCTTCGGCTTCAATTGGTGAAATGTATCCCATTGGAATATTTAATTTATCCGCACAAAAATTTTTAAATTTTGCATCTTTTGAATAATCAAACTTGCCGCCCCAACCTTTAAATGAAAAGCCACTGGCACGAATTTTACCATTGTTGTTTATTTGGAATAATGGGGCTGAATCCCTTGCCCAACCATCGGTAATATCCGCATCGTCCCATAATATAATATTGCTTGATAATTTACCTGCGACTAAGTGCTTTTGTTCTGGATTTACCGCAAAGTATACTTGTTCAAAATTACTTATAGTATTTGCCGTATTGATATATTCACTTATGGATTTTTGATAAATTGTTTTAAACCAGTTTTCAGGACTAGGCAAGGCGATAATAGTCCCCGAATGTGGGTTATCTTCTGTTGGGACAAACCATTCATTTGAATTTGCTAATGTTTTATTTACTATCAGGCTTGTACTAAGAGTTGCCATAAGCGTTGTTAAAAAGTTTCTTCTGTTTACCATAATTAGTAAAGTAAAGCATATTATGATAACAGTTGACAAGGTAAATGTAATATAATAATATATGAATAAATATTCATATGTAAGGGAAAATGATATGCAAGTTTTAATAGATAATTTAATCGGTGTAATGTTGGAAGCATTACCATTTTTAGCATTTGGTTTTTTTATTTCTGGTATATTAAAAGCCTTTGTTCCAAATGATTTTATTGCCAAGCATTTAGGCAAAGAAACTTGGTATTCACCAATTAAATCTGCACTTTTAGGTGCGCCAATTCCACTGTGTTCGTGCAGTGTAATTCCCGTTGCGACTGGTCTTCGCCGTGGTGGTGCGGGCAAAGGTTCGCTTTCATCTTTCCTTATATCAGCACCTGAAACAGGGGTGGACAGTTTATCAATTTCGTATGCAATGCTTGGTCCAGTTATTATGATTTCAAGGTTGGTTTCCGCACTTGCAACGGCAATCATTACCGCTTGGGCAATTATGATTGGCACAAGGGGCGAAAAAATGCCAGAAATGCCAGAAGTTAAAACTTGTTGTAAAATGGCGGCGGCAAAAGCCGAAGCGGAAAAAAATCAATCTGCATGGCAAAAATTTATCACTGGTCAAAGGTATTCATTTACAACTTTACTAGATGACAGTTTTAAATATGTAATGGTTGCCCTTGTTTTAACAGCGGTAATTAAAACTTATGTACCATCGGGTATCTTTACGGAATATGGCGATGGTTTCCTTGCGATGTTAATTATGGTTGCTGTTGGTTTTCCAATGTATATTTGTGCGTCTGCATCAACACCTGTTGCGGTAAGCTTACTTATGATTGGGGTATCACCAGGTGCGGCATTAACATTTATGCTTGCTGGTCCCGCATCAAACCTTGCAACAGTTGGTGTTGTATCAAAAATGATGGGTAAAAAAGCATCGGTAATTTATGTTGTGTTTATTTGTGCATTATCAATTATTGCAGGAATGACATTGAACGAATTGGTTGATATTTACAATTGGAATATTACCTTTAATCAAGGCGAAGAAAGCTTAATTCCAAGCCCACTTGCAATTGGTTCAACAGTGTTTGTATTGTTATCAACAATTCGCCCGCTTAGACCATATATTGGACTTACGGATAAGAAATAGGAAAAACCTTGCGTTTTACCTAAAAAACTAGTATTTTCTATATATATTTATACATAAGAATAAGGAATAAATATGGCTGAAAATACAATAAAAACTTATGCCGATATGCAAGTAAAACTTCATTTAAATGATTTGCCAGCTGATATTGCCATTGGCGACAGTGTTGCAATTGATACAGAAACATTGGGTCTTAACCCATTAAGGGACAGGTTGTGCTTGGTACAACTTACATTTGGTGATGGCATTGTGCACCTTGTTCAATTTGACGGTAATAATTATTCAGCACCTAATTTATCAAAAATTTTAACAAATAAAAAAATTGTAAAAATATTCCACTTTGCCCGTTTTGATGTGGCGGTTTTATATCATTATCTTGGTGTGCAAACGGTTTCAGTTTATTGCACAAAGATTGCATCAAAGCTAACGCGTACTTATACGGACAGACACGGTTTAAAAAACCTTGTTGCGGAATTATTGGAAATCAATCTTAATAAACAGCAACAATCTTCTGATTGGGCGGCGCCAAAATTAAGTGAAGAACAAAAAGAATATGCAAGTAATGATGTTATTTACCTGCACCAATTAAAAATTCAATTGGATAAAATGCTTGACCGTGAAGGTCGTTGGGATTTGGCAAAGCAATCATTTAAGTTCATTATGACTAGGGCTATATTGGATTTAAAAGGCTTTGATAAAATGGATATTTTCTCACATACTTAAAAGTGATAAAGGTTTAATATGACACATAAAAAAGTTGCTAATAAAGTTCTTGAACTGGAAATTAAGGGGTTGCAATACCTTCTTGATAACAATGCACCTGATTTTGATAACATAATTGAAATTATGCTTAACTGTACGGGCAGGGTGGTTGTTTCTGGTATGGGGAAATCTGGTCACATTGGTAAAAAGATTTCTGCCACATTGGCAAGTACAGGCACGCCGTCTTATTTCGTTCACCCAGCCGAAGCATCACACGGTGACCTTGGTATGATAACAGAATGCGATGTGTTGTTATTGTTATCAAACAGTGGTGAAACAGCGGAATTAATGGATATTATTTCATATGCAAAACGCAACAGCATTAAATCAATTGCAATTACAAAATCAAAAGATTCTACATTGGGTAAAGGTTGTGATTGTGTGCTTGAATTACCGGCTGTGGAAGAAGCGTGTTCATTGGGGCTTGCACCAACAACATCAACGACTGCCACATTGGCACTTGGCGATTGTCTTGCGGTTTGTTTATTGGAAGCAAAGGGTTTCAGTGCAAGCGATTTTGGTAAATATCACCCAGGTGGCAAACTTGGTTCACAATTATTAAAAGCAAGCGATATTATGATAAGTGGCGATAAATTACCACTTGTTGAAAAAGGTACAACAGTTCTTAAATCATTAAAGGAAATGGAAACAAAACGCGTTGGTTGTGTTGGTGTTCTTGATGGAAATAACCTTGTTGGTATTTTTACTGATGGTGATTTATTACGCAACATATCAAATGATATGGATAAAAAAATAATTGACGATATTATGACAAAAAATCCAATTGTTGTTTCAAAAGAAACGGTGGCTAGTGAAATTCTTAGTATCATGCAAACTAAAAATATTGGTGCTGTTTTCGTTGTTGATAATGAACAGGTTTCTGGATTGGTTCATTTCCATTATTTATTAAAAGCTGGGGTTGCATAAGCTTTATGGGTATCTTGCACAAAAAAGAAAATCTTGAAAGAAGATATAACGCAGGAAAATCTTACAGCATCTGGCGACTTAATATTGTTAAAACTGTATTAATTATTTTTGCACTTTCTTTCGTTGTTGTAATTGGTGGTTCAATATACCTGTCAACATTACACGGAAGTGCAATAAATGTTAAAAAAGCAATTGATAGTTCACTGGGAAATGAAGTTTATATTAAAGATTTTGAATATGAAGATGAAAATACAAAGTCTTTGATTAAGGCGGATAAAGCATATACTTATACAGAAAATACTGATTTAAGAAACTTGGAAAAAGCCACAATCACTAGAGAAGAAGAGCAAGACCAATTAAAAGCCAACAACATTAAAATTGAATCAGAAAAAGGCAATTATGAAGCAACGGGTAATGCCAAATATAAAAATGAAGAAGGATTTAATCTAAGTGCTGATAAAATTACCTATGATAAAAATACAGAATTAATGGAAGCCGAAGGCAACATAAAAATCGTAATTGAAGATAAATAATCTTGTTAATAATCCAAAAAAAATATAAATTGTAATAATGAATAAAAAAGTAAAAACAAAAAAAGCAGATGACAGCCAAGGCGTTGTGGTAAAAAACATTGCCAAGCAATATGTTGGTCGCAATGTTTTAAAAGATGTTAATGTTCGCCTTAACAAGGGTGAAATCGTTGGTTTGCTTGGTCCTAATGGTGCGGGTAAGACTACTTGTTTTTACAGTATTTCTGGTTTTTTAAATGTTGATGCGGGCAATATCTTAATTGATGGGGTTGATGTAACACATTACCCGATGTATGTGCGTGCACGAATGGGAATTGGTTATTTGCCACAGGAAAATTCCATATTCAGGGGCTTAACAGTTGAAGAAAACATTATGGCAATCCTTGAAAATGTTGAAGATAACAAAATTGTTCGTGAAGAAATGCTTGATTCTTTATTGGAAGAATTTTCAATTACACACCTAAGATTTTCATCTGCGCTGGGGCTTTCTGGTGGTGAACGCCGTCGTTTGGAAATTGCCCGTTGTCTTGCATCTGGTCCTTCGTATGTATTGCTTGATGAACCGCTTGCGGGTGTTGACCCAGTATCAGTTGGTGAAATCGCGGAATTAGTAGAAAAATTAAAAGATAAAAATATCGGTATTTTAATTACCGACCACAATGTAATGGAAACCCTTAAAATCGTTGACAGAGCGTATATTTTACACGATGGCAAGATATTGAAAGAGGGTAAATCAAAAGATATTGTGAAAGATAAAATGGTTCAAAAGGTTTACTTAGGAAACCGCTTTAATTTTTAGTCATTATACATTTTTTTCAGAAAAATACAATAAGGGCTACTACTTATATAAATATTCTCCATAACTTGCTAGACTCAAATTGTGTGATAAAAAAAATCTTAAAAAACACACGGTCTATACATTAAAAGTATATTTTTTTTAAACAATAGTATTGGGGAGGTACTTATTATGGAACTACAAATCACAGGAAAAAACGTTGATATTGGTCAAGCCTTACCACAACATATTAAAGACAGCGTTAAAAATCTAGTTGAAAAATACTTTAAAAAAGCAACAGATGCACGCGTAATTATGCAAAAAAATGGCGGGATGTTTAAGGCTGAAATCCAAATCCATGTTAATAAATACATTAATGTTGATGCCCACGGTCTAGCCGGCGATGCATACAGTGCATTTGAATTGGCACTTGAACATGTGGCAAAAATGTTACGTCGTAAAAAAAGAATGGCAGTTGATAATCATCAGCCAAAAAGACACTAATAACACTAACAAATTGAAATAATAATTTTTATATAATAATATAATTATCAGGGGATTAATGTCCCCTGATTTTCTTTGTAAAGGTTAATGAATGTATAAAATTGAAACAATATCCGCCCTAAGCGATAATTATTCTTACGCTATTGTAAATACAAATGACAATACGGCAATTATTGTTGATGTGCCTGAATTTGCACCAATTGAAAGATTCTTGGATATAAACAGCCTTAAGTTAACAGATATTTTGATTACCCATCACCACAGCGACCATATTCAAGGGGTTGATGAATTGGTGCAAAAAACTGGTGCAAAAGTTCACGGTAATGGGGACGATAAAAACAGATTGCCAAAACTTGATAATGAACTATTTGCGGGTAATTCTTATGAAATTAATGGAATTAACTTTGAAATATTAAAAAGCGATGGTCATACAATTGGTTGTATATCATTTTATGCCAAAGATTTGACGGCGGTATTTACTGGTGATTTATTATTTACAATGGGTGCAGGGCGAATGTTTGAAGGCACGGCTGATGTGTTTTTTGAAAGCCTGCAAAAGATAAAGGCTTTACCAAGTAAAACAATGATATATTCGGGGCACGAATACACATATGCAAACCTTGAATTTGCCGAAACAGTTATTGATATTGACCACAATTACAAAGCTGAATTAATGGCAAAAATAACAAGCTTTAAACCAACGGTTCCATCTTGTTTAAGCGATGAAATTAACAATAATCCATTCTTGGTTGCCGACACAGTGGATAAATTTGCAACATATAGAAAGTTAAAAGATAACTTCTAAGTGTTAAAATCTTGTAATTTTTTGGTTTTTTCGCTATAAAAAACATATGATTATACCATTTTTAAAAATGCATGGTCTGGGTAATGATTTTGTTATTGTTGATAAAACAAAAAACATTATACCAGATGACAAACAATTAATTGTACAAATGTCTGATCGCCATACGGGGATTGGATGTGACCAATTTATCGTTTTGGATACTTCTGAAACGGCAGATGTTTTTATGCATATTTACAACTGGGACGGAAGTGTGGCAGGTGCTTGTGGTAATGCAACCCGTTGCGTGGCTAGTTTGTATATGGATAATAAAGATACTTGTAAAATTGAAACAATCAGCGGTATTTTGGATTGTGAAAAAATCGGAAATGATATCCGTGTTAATATGGGTATGGCAAAAACTAATTGGAATGAAATCCCCCTTGCGAATGAAACGGACGCGTCTAAACTTGAAATTGCGGGCTTTACTGGTTTCTGTGTGAATATGGGTAATCCGCATATTGTGATAACAGTTGACGATGCGGAAAAAGTTGATTTAGCAAAATTTGGCTCGCAAATTGAAAATGATCCAATTTTCCCTGATAAGGTTAATGTGGAATTTATCTCAAAGACAGCCGACGGTGTTCGTATGCGTGTTTGGGAAAGGGGCGGAATGATAACTAAGGCTTGCGGGTCTGGTGCATGTGCGGTGTTCGTTGCTTGTAATAAGCAAGGAATCTGTGGTAATGAATTATTGGTACATTTAGACGGTGGCGATTTAACATTAAGTTATAATGAAAGCCAAGAAGTTTTAATGTGTGGTGGGTTTACAACCTCTTTCTCGGGTGATTTTAATTATGAGTAAAGATATTGAAATCGTAACATTTGGCTGTCGCTTAAATACCTATGAATCAGAGGTAATGAAAGAACACGCCCAAAAAGCAAAGTTAAAAGATACAATTATTGTAAATACTTGTGCTGTAACTGCCGAAGCGGAACGCCAAGCCCGCCAAGCAATCCGTAAATTAAGAAAAGAAAACCCAAATCATAAAATCATTGTGACTGGTTGTGCCGCCCAAGTCCACGCCGAAGAATTCGGTAAAATGGAAGAAGTGGACACAGTAATCGGCAATGATGAAAAGATGCACGGGGAAACTTATGAAAAAATAAGTAATCCATTTATCGGTCACAACCAAAAGGTTAAGGTTAATGATATTATGGAAGTTAAAGAAATTTCCCCACACTTAGTGTCAAGCTTTGATGGACATACAAGGGCATTTATCCAAGTGCAAAATGGTTGCGACCACCGTTGCACTTTCTGTATTATCCCATACGGCAGGGGCAATTCCCGTTCCGTTGGTATTGGTGAAATTGTAAACCAAGTTAAAAAACTTGTGGAACAAGGGTATAAAGAAGTTGTCTTAACAGGCGTTGATATTTCATCGTATGGTGGTGATTTACCGGGGACGCCAACATTGGGGCAAATGGTTAAAAGATTATTGGGAATGGTGCCTGAACTTCCAAGGCTTCGCATATCATCAATTGACTGTATTGAAATTGATGAAGATTTATTCAATGTCCTTGCCACAGAAGAACGCCTTATGCCACATATGCATTTATCATTACAATCGGGCGATACAATGATATTAAAGCGAATGGCACGCCGTCATAACCGTGAAGATATTATTTCATTAATCAATCGTTTGCGTGATGTTCGCCCAGATATCACATTTGGCGCCGATATTATTGCGGGCTTCCCAACGGAAACCGAAGAAATGTTTGAAAACACATTGGATATTATTAAACAATGTAATATTACTTGGGTACACGCATTCCCTTATTCGGAAAGAGAAGGCACCCCAGCAGCACGCATACCAAATAAAGTACCAATGAATATCCGTAAGGAACGCGCAAAGAAACTGCGTGAATTATCTGCTAGATTACAAAATGATTTATACCAATCACAAGTTGGTAAAAAATGCAGTATCTTAGTGGAAAAGAATAATCGTGGGTATACAGAACATTATATACCTGTTAAACTTGAACAAACAGTGCAAGAAGGCACATTGGTTGATGTTGTTATTACTGGCTTTGAAAAGAATGAATTAAAAGGCAGTATTTTAATGGAAGAGGCAATCTAAATGGTATTTAACTGGATAAAAAAAATAACTGGTTCAGCGGAAGAAACAGAAAAAAAACAAAAAAAGAAACCAGCCAAGAAATCATCGGCTAAAAAATCTAGTTCAAAAAAATCAAAACCTAAAAAAGCAGTTGTTAAAAAATCAGCACCTAAAAAGGCTGTGGCGAAAAAACCTGTACCTAAAAAGCCAGTTGTAAAAAAAGCCCCAACGCCAAAGCCAAAGGTTGAAAAGGTAATTGAACCAAAGGTTGAAGTCGCACAAAAACCACAAGAACAAGTAAAAGAAGAAAAGCCAAAGAAAAAAGGCGGTTTCTTTGGTAAGTTATTTTCTGGACTTAGCAAAAGTTCTAGTAAAATAAGCGAAAACATTTCTGGTGTATTTACAAAGCGTAAACTTGACGCAGAAGCAATCCAAGACCTTGAAGATATTTTAATTCAATCTGATATGGGGGTTGAATTATCACAAAAAATGGCATCAAATTTTGCCAAGACTCGCTTTGACAAAGAAATATCTGATGACGAAGTAAAACAAGCCCTTGCGCAAGAAATTCAAACCGTACTTGAACCAGTATGTAAACCACTTGAAATTAAAAAATCACCACATGTGATATTAATGGTTGGTGTTAATGGTTCTGGTAAAACAACAACAATTGCCAAGCTTGCTCAACAATATGTTGATGATGGTAAAAAGGTTATCCTTGGTGCGGGTGATACATTCCGTGCGGCAGCCGTTGAACAATTAAAAGTTTGGGGAGAACGAATTGGTTGTGATGTTATAAGCAAAGACGAAGGGGCAGACGCTGGTTCCCTTGCTTATGAAACGGTTGAAAAGGGTGTTAATGAAAATGCAGATGTAATCATTATTGATACAGCCGGCAGACTTCATAACAAACAAGACCTTATGGACGAACTTAAAAAGATGCACCGTGTAATTGGCAAGGTAATTCCCGATGCCCCACACGATGTTATCCTTGTACTAGACGCAACGGTTGGTCAAAATGCAATTGAACAGGTAAACCACTTTAAAGAAGCGGTTGATATAAGCGGTATTATTATGACGAAACTAGATGGTTCAGCAAAAGGTGGTGTCCTTGTAAATATTGCAAATA
This sequence comes from Alphaproteobacteria bacterium, assembly GCA_049615605.1. Classification (GTDB taxonomy): domain Bacteria; phylum Pseudomonadota; class Alphaproteobacteria; order JAQWUY01; family JAQWUY01; genus JAQWUY01. Next base: position 21,726 of record JBMZFW010000015.1, read on the forward strand.
CATTTGATATGCCGATTTATGCGGTGGGTGTGGGCGAAACTGCGGACGATTTAAATTCATTCAGTTCAGAAGACTTTGCGAAATCATTAATGGGTATCTAAATGTTTGAATATTTACCACTTATCGGATTTGCTGCTGCTTATTATATGTATGATATGATTACGGCAACAATTGTGCTTGTTGCATTGTCATTGGTTGTTGTGCCAGTTGCGTGGAAGAAAACTGGTAAACCGCCATATACCCATATTTTTACAGCCGTTTTATTATCAATCTTTGGGGGTTTAACTGTATTTAGCGGTGATACAACCTTTATTAAAATGAAACCAACCATTGCATCGGGTGTTTTTGCGATTATTTTATTCAGTTCAAATATTACAAAGCTTAATGTTCTTAAAAGGGTAATGGGCGGATTTATGACAATGTCTGATAAAAGCTGGAATACATTATCAAATAACACGGGTATTTATTTTATGATTGTTGCCATACTTAACGAATTGGTGTGGCGTAATTTTACGGAAAGCCAGTGGGTACAATTCAAAGTTTTTGGATTAACTGGATTATATGTGTTGTTTATATTGGTTCATATTCCATTTTTCAAAAGAAATACAAAATTCAAATAAAGTAAAAAAACACTTGCATTTTATAAGAAAAGTGTTAAAAACAACTTATTGCGCCCGTAGCTCAGCTGGATAGAGCGTCTGACTACGGATCAGAAGGTCATGGGTTCGAATCCTTTCGGGCGCGCCATCAAAAACCCAAGGTGAATATCTTGGGTTTTTGTTTATGTAAATTCTTTTATTAAATAATAAGTGAAAATTATGAAGGCAATAATATTTGAAGGCAATACTGACGAAAGAATTGACCGTGTTATTGAAACGGGAAGCATTCCGTGTCATCAAAATTTTGCAAATGTAATACAAAGCCTTAATCCAAACATTAAATGTGAATACGCATTCCCAACAAGGGCTGATTATGAATTAATCGGTACTGATGAATTAAAGGGGTATGACTTTGTCTTTTGGACGGGTTCATCATTAAATGCATATGATGATATGGTTGAAGTGACAAATCAAATTAAACAAGCCGAACTTGTGTTTGAATCGGGCACACCATTTTATGGTTCGTGTTGGGGCTTGCAAATTGCTGTAATGGCAAGTGGCGGTATGGTCGCACCAAGCAAAAATGGTTATGAATTTGGTGTGGCAAAAGACATCATAATGACAGATGCAGGGGCAAATCATCCAATGTTAAAGGGGCGTGAAAATAAACCATATGCATCATTCTGTGTTCATAATTCGGAAACAACGGTTATTCCCGATGGGGCAACATTGCTTGCGTCAAATAAACATTCAAATGTACAAGCCCTTGAAATCAAACATAACGGTGGTATATTTTGGGGCGTACAATATCACCCAGAATTTGACAGAAAAAGATCATATCAATCAATGAAACGCAGTCGTAATGAATATGAAAGATTGGGATTGATTGATACAAATAAAACCAACGAACAAATAATTGATGATATGATTTCTGGTTGGGAAAACGACTTAACAACAGATATCCGATTAATTGAAATTGAAAACTTTATCAATCATTTTTCTGCTTAAATATTGCTATTAAAATAAAACTGTAATATATATCTTTTTATATTTTAATTATTAAAAGGCAATTTTATGTATTTATTTTCATCATTCTTTAAATCAAAAAAATGGGCGTTATGGGCGTGGGGTGGTGCGTTTGTAATTGGCTTAACAACTTATACAAAAGTTCAATTAATTGTAAAAATGAATTCTTGGTATAATGATTATTATACTATCTTGGGTGAGCCAAAGAAATATAAGATTGATGATTTTTGGTCAACAATAATGGACTTTATGTACATTGTAATCCCGTATGTAATCCTTGCTATGGTGATTAACTTCTTTACAAGAATATATGTTCTTCGTTGGCGTGAAGCGGTGACTTTCACATACGCTGAAAAGTGGAGCAAAGTAAACGCAGAGATTGAGGGGGCATCACAAAGAATCCAAGAAGACATCTTCCGCTTTGCAAGAATTATGGAAGATATGGCAGTAAAAATGTTAAGGGCTATTTTAACATTGGTTGCATTCACACCAATCTTATGGGGTTTAAGTAAGGGCATTGATATTCCACTGGTTGGGGAATTTGAAGGTTCATTATTCTGGTCTGCACTGTTTATTACATTT
>JBMZFW010000016.1:0-22990 GCA_049615605.1 Alphaproteobacteria bacterium
GTTAATGAACCGTCTTCTTCAACCATTGAAACCATTACACCTTGTTCGTGGCGTGTTTCTTTTGTTTTTGTTGGTTGGATTGATTTTACAAAGTCGTCCGCTTCTACAGCAACAGTAACACCACCAAGAATGCGTTCGCCGATGCCTTCAAATACACCCATATTACCTTTACCGCTTTCGTTTGCCGATGATGCAAAAGTTAACTTTTTACCATCATTCCAACGGTGTGTTACAACTTCTTCACTTGGTTTGCCAAAGCGAATTACAAAACAAGATGTTTCGCGTGCGTCCATCATTCTTTCTTTTGAACCATCATCTGGGATTAAGTTCATTGCTTCTTTTTTCCAAGGTAAGATGCAACCAAGTAAAATGTCTTGTTCCCAATGTTTTTCATATAACTTTAAAATGTCATCATTTAATTCAGCCAATTCTTTTAATTGGTCAATACCTGAACATAACACAACACCCGGTTTTCTTTCTGGGCGTTTTTTAACTTGGAATTTAACATCAAGACCGGCACGGTCAGCAGTCATAATAATATAACCAACCTTAGTTGGGCTTACCATTGTGTTGCCTGGTGTATCAAGAACTGTTAATGCTTCGGCTGGCATTTTGCCATCATACTTTAATTGTTTAGACATTTTAATTTCCTTAAACTTTATTTTTAATTAACAATTTTATACAATAAATAATATGATATTGCAATTATATTTGCACAAAAAAAAGCCCCTAAGATAAATAGGGGCTTTGTTTTTAGTGTTTTGATACTAAATCATTATTTGTTTAATGCTGTATCAACCTTAGCGGCAAAAATACCACCAAGAATTTGTGCAACTGCAAATGTTAATACAACCACTAATGCGTTACCGTTTAAGAAACTTGCAAGTGCAATAGATGTGTTGATTGTAAAACCAAGTGGTACAAGCACGATGTGGGCAAGACCAACACCAACAGCTGGGCTAATCTTACTGCGGATTGAACCAAAGATTGCAAATAATAATACAGCCGATGCTAGGAATTCAGTAAACATACCTTTTGGGTGAACACCGCCACCTAATTGACCAACTTTTAACGCCTGAATGTCGTTTAATGAATTTACAAGTGCGATTGCGATTAACGCACCAACAACTTGTGCCACGATGTATTTTACAGTATCAGTGCAAGAGATTTCCTTGCGAACGTACATAGCCATTGTAACAGCCGCGTTAAAGTGACCGCCAGAAACTTTACCAAATGCAAAGATTGAAATAGCTAGAATAGAAGCAACCACAAATGGATCACCGCCTGATGATAAAGCGAAGAACGCTAATAAACCAGTACCTGTTGCTTCAACAATTAATTTTTTTGTCATTTTGCTCATTATATATATTCCCTTTCTTTATTATGAATATAATTAACAACAGATTGCATTTTTATAATTGAAATGTCAAGTTTTTGTTAATGCTTTCAATAACTTGTGGCTGGCGATGTGATTATTATCAAAGGCTACGCATTTAATAATATGGGCAATGTACGGTGCGTTAATAAAACCCCTTGCCCCCATTCCAAGCACACATAGTGTTTTGTCATTAATCTGTTTAATTGATGGTATACGGTATTTAGTATGGCTTCGGTGACCGTATCTTAATGTAATATCTTGGTCTTTTGAGATATTAATAATTGGTGATGCTTTTTGTATTATGGCATTTAAATCATTAATATTTTGTTTTGTGTTTGTAATATTTTTTACCCGTGCAAATTGTGAACCAATTACACATATATCTTTATCAGTTGAATTAATAAAATACCCGTCTTTGCTGATTGCCTTATTTTCATTAAGCAGGGCAGTTGTAATACCAATACAGCCACGGTTAATTGTTTGTGGGATATCTGGGGCAAGTTCATTTGTTTCCGCCCCTAAACAGATAAAGATTAAATCTTCGCTTAATTCATTTGTATCTGTTATTTGTTTTTGTACAAAGTTTATATTTGCGGTTAATTCCTTTGCGACTTGCTGTGTGTCAAGTGCACCGCCTGTGGCAAAGTTAAGGCTGTAATTACCATTGTTATTTTCCGTCATATCTTGTTTGTCAATGTTTTGCGTGTTAACCCAAGTATTCATTCGGTCTTTGTCAACTTTGTCCGTTTCAAACTTGGTTAACCCAACCACAGCAAAAGTATTTAATTGTTTGTAAAAGTTTATGGCGTAAAGATAAGAATTTTTATTAAATTCATATTCATAGCCATCGTTATTAATAAACCTTGGGTCAAGCAGGGCAAATGGATTTCCCGATGTTGCCGTCATTGGTTTATCGTTCTTGTCATATAAATTAATATTATATCCCGCTTTGTTTAATTCATAAGCCAAACAACAACCCGTAATTCCCGCACCGACAATAGCAATGGATTTAATATTGTCTGGAATGTTAAATAAAGACTTGGTTGCGATTAAGCATTCACGCTTGTTGCCAAAGCCGTCGCGTTTATTAACGAAAAATCCCGCACTTTCAAGTCCTTTTGCAACGATTGATGATGCGGAAAAAGTATTAACCATACCGTTGTTATTTAATATTTTATAACAATGGTTAAATAAGTTTTCACCCCACATTGCAGAATTCTTATTTGGTGCAAATCCATCAAGGTATATACAGTCAATATTATCATTAATACTTGTAATGCAGTCATTAATTTCATCAAAGTGCAATGTTAATTTTGCCCCCGATATATTAAGTTGGTGTTTACCTTGTATAATATCGGGGTAATTGTTTAGTAGTTCTGTGCATAAGTTTTGTAAGTAATCAGGCAGGAATTTATATATTTTTTCCAAATCTGATTTTAAAACAGGGTGCTTTTCAATGCTGATAAAATGCAAGTTGTTTAAATTTCTTTTGAATTTATCAAGTGTAAGTAAAAAATTTAATCCCGTACCAAATCCAAATTCCAATACAGTTGTTGGTTTATCTGTAAAATTTGATGGCTCAATGAATACATATTTACTTTCGTCTATGCCTTTTTCAGGCATAAAATAAACATCATTAAAATCATTGGAACGGATATTACCGTTATCATCAATTGTTATATTAGCAGGCGATATAGTCATAATTAATTAGATGGAATACGATATTTTTCTTCCAGTGCTTTGAATACCCTAGTAATAACAAAGTTTATAAACAGATATATTGCACCAGCAATAATAATTAATTCATAAATTGCATAAGTTTCTGCACGGATTTTATTCATTACACCGGTCATTTCCATAACCGTAATAATTGACGCAAGGGAAGAACCTTTTATCATTAAAATCACTTCGTTTGAATAGGCGGGTAAAGCTTGGCGGAATGCCTGTGGTAAAATTACTTTTCTAAGCAATAATGATTTTGACATACCCAATGAATATGCACCTTCAAATTGCCCTTTTGGAATTGATGAAATTGCACCGCGTAATATTTCCGCTGTGTAGCCCGCCGTGTTAAACATAAGGGCAACAACCGCATACCAATAAGGTTCGCTTATAACCACCCAAAAAATACTTTCTTGGATACCGTTTTGCATCGATAACCAATAACCAACGCCAAAATATAATAAATACATTTGAATTAATAATGGTGTCCCGCGGAAGTAATAAACATAACTAGCGGAAATAAACTTTAATACTTTATTTTTTGAAATCGCCATAAGGGCAAGGAATATTGCAATAATAAAGCCAAGTATTAATGCTGTTGCAACCAATGATAAAGTGGTTGGCACCGCTGATAATATTTGAATAAATGAATTAGTTATTAAATTAATATCCATTATGCACTAACCCCTTTATTAAATTTTGTTTCAATATATTTCTGAATATTTGTTGAAACAGATGTAAGGATTAAAAATATAATCGCAGCGGTAATAAAAAATATAAATGGTTCGCGTTCTGAATTTGTGGCAATTCTTGATATGCGCATAATTTCCGCAAGCCCCGTAACAGAAATAAGTGCCGTGTCTTTTAATGTTAATTGCCAAATGTTGCCAAGGGCTGGAATGGCAACACGAACCGCTTGCGGTAAAATAATTTTGTTAAAGATTGTTTTTTCATCTAGGTTTAATGAAAGACCTGCTTCTATTTGCCCTTTTTTAATTGATTGAATAGCCCCGCGGAAGACTTCTGCGGAATAACCAGCTGAAATAAAGCCGATTGCAAGAACACCAATCATAAATGGTGGCAGATTAATAAAGCCATTATATCCAAATACACGGGCAACTTGTGTAATTGCATTTTCACCGCCAAAGAATAATAAATAAACAATTAATAGTTCAGGCACACCGCGTACAATCGTTGTGTATGCGTCCAGTGATTTTGCCACATATTTATTTGAAGTAAGTTTACCAATGGCAATGTAAAGACCAAGGAAAGTACCAAAAGCGAAACTGCAAATTGCAAGGGCAATTGTCACAAGTGAAGCGAAAAATATTTCATCACCCCAGCCAGTATTTCCCCACGACAACAATTCCATTTTATTTATTCCTTAAATCAAACATAAAAAAGGCGTGGAACAAAGCCACGCCTTTTTTTATACCATACGATTGGAATTAACGCAACGATGCGTCAAAGCCAAACCATTTAGTTGCAAGTTCAGATAACGAACCATCAGCACGCATTGAATCAAGCGCTTTGTTGATTTCAGCTAATAATTCTTGGTTATCTTTCTTAATACCAACACCGATACCTTCACCAAAGTGTGCATCGTCTTGACCAGTTAAGATTGGTGAAACGATTTTAACATTTGATGCTTTCTTTTGCAGGTCAGGCCATGCAGAAGTATCGTTCATACCCGCATCAACACGACCGTTAAGTAAATCAATGTTTAATTCTTCTTGTGTGCCATAAGTACGGATTTTCGTACCTTTTAAGTTCTTTTCAGCCCACTGTGCAGAAATTGTACCAGTTTGTACACCTAGTTTCTTACCTTTAAGGTTTCTTTTTAAATCAGCTAAAGTGTTAGCTTTTTTCATTTTGATAGATGCAACCGCAACACCAGTGTCTGCATAACCGCGTGAGAAATCAATCTTTTTGCGGCGTTCATCTGTGATAGTCATACCCGCCATAATAACATCATATTTGTTATTAAGTAATGCAGGGATAATACCGTCCCAATCTTGTTTTACAAATTCACAAGTACGGTTAATTCTTTTACAAACTTCGTTTGCTAGTTCAACTTCAAAGCCGATAACTTCGCCATTTGCGTCAACGCCATTCCAAGGCATATATGCGCCTTCTGTACCAACACGTAATGTGTTGTTTGATTGTTTTGAATTAAATGCAATGATTGCAACGATTGCAACGATTGCGATAATAAGAAACTTTTTCATTTTGTAACTCTCCTTCAAGTTTTTTAGTTAGCTTGATGAAAATACTACTTTGAAGAAAAAAAGTAAACAGATTTAATTATTTAATGAAATTACAAGTGGTGTGTGGTCAGAAGATTTTTCTTCACTGCGTGGGTTTTTATCAACCCAACAATCGGTAATCATATCCATACAAGAACCGTTTGCTAAAAAGAAATCAATCCTTATACCATTGTTTTTATCCCAAGCACCTCTTTGATAATCCCAAAAAGTAAATTCGTGGGTTTTGTTTGGGTGTAATGTTTTAAATACTTCATATAACCCAAGGTTTTGGAATGCGTTAAAACGGGCGCGTGTCGCGTCTGTTGCGGCTGCATCATTCGTCCAGTCGGCGGGATTAACGCAGTCATCGTCCATTGGAATTACATTGTAATCGCCACCAATTACAACGGGCTTATCCATTGTAAGAAGGTTGGTTTTAATATGCTTGCCCAATCTGTCCATCCATTTTAATTTATAATCGTATTTTTCTGTACCCAATGGATTTCCATTTGGCAGGTATAAATTACAAACCCTTATACCGTTTATTGTTGCTTCAATATATCGGGATTGTTCGTCCGTTTCATCAAATGGCAAACCTTTCAAAACATCGTTCATTTCGTGTTTTGAAATAATGGCAACGCCGTTATATGCCTTTTGTCCAAAGACTTCTGCTTTATATCCAGCTGATTCAATTTCCATATATGGAAATTGGTCGTCTTGACATTTTAATTCTTGTAATAAAACAACATCTGGTTGTTCGGTGTTTAACCATTCAATTAAATTGTTAATTCTTGCCCTTACAGAATTTATATTAAAAGATGCTATTTTCATAATTATTATTCTTTACATTGAAAATGAAGTGCCACACCCACAACTGGATTTAGCATTCGGATTGTTGATTGTAAAATATTGACCCGCTAGTGAATTAACAAAATCAATTTCACCATTGTTAATGTATTCTAATTCTTTTTTGTTAATGGCAACAATTACATCACCTGTATCAATTGTGTAATCGTTATCATCATAACTTTTATCAGTGTCAAAGTTATATTGGAAACCAGAACAACCGCCACCAGAAATTTTAACCCTAAATATTTTTATTTCTTCGTCTTTGAAGATTTCATTAAGGCGGTTTACCGCACCCTCAGTAATGCTAAGGTTGTGATTAATTTTCGAAGTATTATTTTCTTGTTCTAAAAATGGATTATTCATAATTTAATAAATAACCTTTATTAATTAAAAATACAAGTATAAACCCCTTGTTTTTTGGGTGTTGTTGGTGTAAAAAACAATTATGTATAATGAAACTGATATAAAAGAATATGGTATGAAGTCTAGCCAATCAAAGGGCAGGCTTTTTTCCGATAGCAGTCGTGCGGATGTAAGGTCGCCTTTTGCCCGCGACAGGGACAGAATACTTCACAGTGAAGCATTTCGCCGTCTAAAAGGTAAAACCCAAGTGTTTATGTCAACTGATGAAGACCACCATAGAACAAGATTAACCCATACATTGGAAGTTGCCCAAATTGCAAGAACCCTTGCAAGGGCTTTATTTGTTAACGAAGATTTAACGGAAACAGTTGCCCTTGCCCACGACTTGGGGCACCCGCCATACGGACATATTGGCGAAGATGCACTTTCTGAATGTATGGAAGAGGTGCGCGGGTTTGAACACAATGAACAATCATTGCGTATTGTATCAAAATTGGAAGAAAGATATACAAACTTTGACGGGTTAAACCTTACTTGGGAAAGCTTGGAAGGTATATTAAAGCATAATGGTCCAATTACAGGCACGGTGCCATATTATATTGAAAAGTTTAATAAGCAGTTTGATTTGGAAATATCAACACACGCCACATTGGAAGCACAAATTGCCGCAATTGCCGATGATGTTGCATATAATCATCACGATATTGAAGACGGTATCCGTTCGGGATTAATATCACTTAATGATTTATATGAAATAAAACATATTGGTGATGTTCTTGATATGGTAAAGGCGGACAATCCAAACGCAACGGAAAAAACAATTCTTGCCGAAACACTTCGCAGGTTAATGTCGGCAATGGTAATGGATATTGTTGCAACAACGAATAAAAATATTGAAGCCATCAATCCACAATCAAGCGAAGACATTCGCAACTGTGGTCGCCAAGTGGTAAAGATGAGTGATGATATGTTTAATAAAACAAAACAGGTTAAAACATTTTTAAGTGTTAATTTATACCGCTGTGATGTTATGAATGTAAAACGCGAAGAATGTAAAGTTAAGGTAAAAACATTGTTTAATTATTACATGGATAAATATGAAGACTTGCCAGAAATATTTGATACTGTTAAAACATTTGAAAATGAAACAGAAAAACGAAGACATCAAATAAGACGCGTTGCTGATTATGTGGCGGGAATGACCGATAACTTTGCTGATAAAGAATATGAAAGATTAAAATAATGGATATTATAAATAATATTTTTAAGACAATGCGTAATTCGTTGGAAGATATCTTAATTGATATTGCCAAGGAAAAGTCAGTTGAATTTGACACTTCAAAAGTAAGTATGGAACCACCAAGGGATAAAACCCATGGTGATATGGCAACTAATTCCGCAATGGTTCTTTCAAAACAAGCGGGAATGAACCCACGCGAACTTGCGGAAATTATTGCGGGTAAACTGGAAAACCTTAATACGGTAAGTTCTGTTGAAATTGCAGGTCCTGGTTTTATTAATATTAACCTTGATAAATCAATTTGGGTTGATGTTATTGCGTCTATCTTAAAGCTTGGAAATGATTATGGTTCAAGTGATATGGGGGCTGGTGAAAAGATAAATGTTGAATATGTATCGGCAAACCCAACGGGTCCAATGCATATTGGTCACGCCCGTGGTGCGGTTGTTGGTGATGTAATGGCAAAGCTTCTTAAAAAAGTTGGCTATGATGTATCGCGTGAATATTATATTAATGATGCGGGCGCCCAAGTTGATGTACTTGCAAAGTCGGCTATCCTTAGATACCGTGAAGCACTTGGCGAAACAATTGAAATCCCAGAAGGTTTATATCCAGGGGAATATTTAAAAGAAGTTGGCGTATCATTAAAAGAAAAATATGCGGACGAATTATTAAATAAATCAGAAGACGAAGCCCTTGCAATTGTAAAGCCATTTGCAATTGATGCAATGATGGAAATGATTAAGGCTGACTTAAAATTATTAAATGTAGAACACGATGTATTTTCTTCGGAAAAAGCACTAGTTGACAGCGGTGCTGTTGAAAAAGGCATTGATGAATTAAAGAAAAAGGGCTTTGTATACGATGGTGTGCTTGAACCGCCAAAGGGGCAACTGCCTGATGATTGGGAAGAACGCGAACAAACATTATTCAAATCAACTGAATTTGGCGATGATATTGACCGCCCACTTAAAAAATCAGATGGTTCAAATACTTACTTTGCATCGGATATTGCATATCACTTGGATAAATATAACAGGGGATATAAAAAACAAATTGATGTATGGGGTGCCGACCACGGCGGTTATGTAAAAAGAATGGCGGGTGCATTAAATGCTATTACCGATGGTGATGGCAAATTGGATGTACAGTTATGCCAACTTGTTAAGTTGATGGATAATGGCGAAGTCCTTAAAATGTCAAAAAGGGCAGGTACATTTGTCACATTAAAAGATTTGGTAAATGATGTTGGTGCGGATATTGTTCGTTTCTTTATGATGATAAGAAAACCAGATGCACCACTTGATTTTGATTTAACCGCGGTAAAAGAACAATCAAAAGAAAATCCAATCTTTTATATTCAATATGCCCACGCTAGGTGTTGTTCTGTATTAAGAACTGCAAAAGAAGACGGTATTGATTTTTCAGATGCTGATTTAAACAGATTACAAGACGATGACTTTATTGAAGTAATCAAAGAGTTATCACAATATCCAAGAATGCTTGAAAGTGCGGGCGAAGCAATTGAACCACACCGTGTGGCATTTTACCTTATGGGGCTAGCAGGGGCATTCCACGAACTTTGGGCAAAGGGCAGTGGTAAAGAAAAGCTAAGGTTTATCCAAGAAAATAACATTGATGATACAAAGGCAAATCTTTCGCTTGTTTATGCAATGAAACAAGTACTTGCAAATGGATTAAATATTTTTTCAATTGAGGCAAAAGAAAAATTGTAATTGTAAATTACTTATAATATACTAATAAAAAACAACATAGGTGATGATTAATAATGAGCGATAATAACAACAACGATTTGTCTGAAAACAAAGAAACGCAAACAGAAGAAAACACCGAAGATAAAGTTTACTTCTTTAAATCTAAACCCGAACAAGACACTGGTTATGACGAAGCACCAGTTGCCGATGAATTTCAAGCGGACGAAAAATTACATTCTTATGAATATGATAAGTTTACTTACAATGAATTTTCAACATCTGAACCACAAAAACAAGAAGAAGATATCCCATTTTTAAAAGACGACAATCTTTCTGATGATTTCTTGGATTACACAAGTGAACAAAAAATTGAATCTGTGGAACAGGTTGAACCATTACAACCTGAAACACCACAACCAGATACGGATTTAAACCCATCATTACATATCCCTAGGGACCAACACATAACAACTGAAAAGCCAAATAAATTTATTTTTAAATCAATTATTGGTGCACTGGCGGTTGGCGTTGTTCTTGGCGGTGGGTATATTATGTTTGATTCCACACCTGAAACAGGTGAAGTGGTTGTAATTAGTCAAGAAAACCCATTAAAGGAAGAGCCAATTGACCCTAAGGGTATGGAAATTAAAAATCTTGATAAAGAAGTGTATGATGTTCTTGGTAATGAAGAAGGCGAAGAAAAAGTTGAACGCCTTGTACCAATTGCGGAAAAACCAATCGTTATCAAAGACCAAACAAAAAAGGTTAAGGAAAAGGTTGTTGCAAAGGCAGATAAAAATGCTGATAAATACGAACTTCAAATAGAAGAAGCAAAAGAACAACCAGTTAAAAAACAAGAAAAGAAAAAAGAAGTTAAAAAAGCAAAACCTGCTAAGAAAAAACAACCTGTTAAGGTTGCAACTTCTTCAACTGGTTGGAAGGTGCAAGTTGCATCTGTTGGTTCCGACGCACAAGCAAAAGCCACTTATAAAAGCTTAGGAAAAAAGATTCCAGTTGTTGCAAATTACCGCCTTTATATTGAAAAAGCTGTTGTTAAGGGTAAAACATATCACCGTGTGCAACTTGTTGGTATGACAAGCAAAGATGATGCAAACAAGGTTTGTAAAGCAATTAAATCTAGTGGTGGTTCTTGTATTGTTAAAAAATAACAATCCAATAAGTTCAGTTATATTTGGGGTTTCTGGTACAAGCCTTAGCCAACAAGAAAAAGATTTCTTTTCTAAGGTAAATCCATTTGGGTTTATTGTATTTGCCCGTAATATTGAAAATCCACAACAATTAAAATCATTAACCGATGAAATGCGTCAATGTACGGGGCGTGAAAAAACATTAATTCTTATTGACCAAGAAGGCGGTCGTGTACAACGAATGACTGAACCGCACTGGAAAAAATATCCAGCCCAACGCCCACTTGGTGATTTGTATAAAACTGATAAAGAACTGGCAAAGCAAAATGCTTTTGATATTGCCCGTGAAATAGCAGGGGACTTAACAGCCGTTGGTATTAATGTTGATTGCCTGCCTTTACTTGATGTGCCAATTTCGGGGGCTGATGATATTATTGGCGACAGGGCATTTTCAACCAATCCCGATGTGGTTGCAATGCTTGGTAAATCGCAGGCTGATGGATTACTTGCGGGAAAAGTCCTTCCAATCATTAAACATATCCCCGGGCACGGTCGTGCAATGTGCGACAGTCACCTTGATTTACCAGTGGTTGATACGGATATGGCAACATTACAAAACACAGATTTCAAACCATTTAAAGCAAACAATAATTATCCAATGGCAATGACTGCCCATATTATATTTAATGCAATTGACGATAAAAATACGATTACCCAATCAAAGACAGGTATTGATTTTATTCGTAATGAAATTGGATTTAAAGGTCTTATTATGACGGATGATTTATCAATGAAAGCATTAAAAGGTTCGTATGGTGATAAAACAAAAGCCTGTTTAAATGCGGGTTGTGATTTAATCTTGCACTGTAATGGTGAAATGAATGAAATGGCTGAAATTGCAGAAAATATTATTCCATTAAATGAAAACCAACTGCAACAATTATCGGCTATGGAAAAATTGGTTTAATAATCAAACAAGCTACATTTAACTAAACGAATATAAGTTTGTGTGCCAATGGTGTATATGTTCTTGTAATCAAGTTCCTTAACCATTTTGTTAAAGCTGTTTGTGTCGTTGTACTTACCAGTCCATATAATATCGTCTTTATAATCTTTTTGGGTAATGTTGTAATCTAAATACCCACGGGTTCCCGTTAAAACAATGTGCTTTAAATCGCCATAAGATTTTAATTCATTTACCATTGGGTGAATATCTTTGTCATCGGGGAATGATACTAAGAACATAGTCTTTTCATTTGCAATTGATTTAATAAATTCCATATCCAATGATTGTAATGATATGGCAGGTTCATAATAATAATTAACACCATCTTTATTTTTAAAACCAAAGCTAGCTGATGTTTTATCTTTAAAATCAACAAAGGCTTGTTTTATTTTTTCTTCATCTTGGTTTAATAGCTTTGCCACCGCAGGCAGGGCAAGGATTACATTGTTTGAATACCAGTCGGGGAAATTATCTATTTTTACTTCGTTTGCTGGATTTAATAACTCCGCTGTGTATCCATTAAAATATGGTGTTGCGGTTTTATCAAGCACTGCATAATCGGAATTATTACAAACAAATAATTTATGCTTGGCAATACTTTCAAGACTTCCGCCTAAATATTGCGGGTGTTCTAGTAATATTGATGAAACAATACTTACCTTTGCAGGGATAATCCCCACTTCGTCATATTCTGCCCCACGCCCAGTTTCAAGAACAAAGTAATCAATCCCCTTGTCTTTCCACCAGTAAAAGGCGATTAACACAAATAAACCAGACGGGGAAAGGTAATCAAACCCACTAAAAGATTGTTTCAATTTTTCCAGTCTTGGTTTTAATTCATTAAATGTGTTTTCAAATTCGCTTATGCTAATTGGAATATTGTTAATACGCATACGGTCGTTGTGTTCAATTTCTTCTGGTGAAGTTAAAATTGCCACATTAAGCTTTGGGTTAACCGCCCGTATCATGTTTTCACAGATTCTTGTGGTTGTGCCTTTGCCCTTTGAACCAGTAATTTTGATAATTTTGTTTTTATCGGGAATTATATCAAGTTCATTCATAAGATTAACTAGCAAGTTTGGATTGCGTATTTCCGCATCGCCTTTGCCTTTGATTTTATGCTTTATTTCCATAAAATCTGCATATATGTAATCTAGTATTTCTTGATAAGTCATAATCATTATTTAAGGTATAATAAATCAAATAACAATAAATTTTTATTTTTTTTGCTAAAAAGCGAAAAATATCCTTGCTTTGTTTGATTTAATTGGTTATAAAACCGATTGAATTGCGGATGTGGCGGAACTGGTAGACGCGCAGGGTTTAGGTTCCTGTGAGGAGACTCGTGGAGGTTCAAGTCCTCTCATCCGCACCACTAATTTTATTATTAAGATAGAATGGAAATTAAAATGAAAATTTCAGAAGTTAAAAAAACAGCAACAGAAGCACAATACTCAGTAGTAGTGCCAGCTAAAACAATTTCAACTAAAATCAGTGAAAAGCTTGCTGATTATGCTGATAAAGCTGATATCCCAGGTTTCAGAAAAGGTAAAGCACCAGCGGCTGTACTTGAAAAGCGTTTTGGCGATAATGCATTTGGCGATGTAATTAATACAGAAGTTCAAACAGCTGTTGAAAAAGTTGCTAATGACAATTCATTACGCGTTGCAATGCAACCGAATGTGGAACTTAAAACTGCTGATAAAGAAAAAGACTTAGAATTTTCAGTATCTTATGTTTTAATGCCAGAAATCAAATTAATGGACTTTGCAAAAGTTAAAGTTGAACAAATCAAAGCTAAGATTTCTGCAAAAGAAGTTGACGAAGCAGTAAACAACATTGCAAAAGATTACCGCGACAGCAAAAAAGTTGACCGTGCGGCGAAAAACGGCGATGTGACGGTTATTGACTTCCTAGGTAAATTAGACGGCACACCATTTGATGGCGGTGCGGGTAATGACCACAGCTTAGAACTTGGTTCTAATTCATTTATCCCAGGTTTTGAAGAACAACTTGTTGGTTCAAAAGCAGGCGATAAAAAAGATGTTGTTGTTACATTCCCAACTGAATACCACGCTGATAACCTTGCAGGTAAAGAAGCGGTATTTGAATGTACTGTAAAAGAAGTAAAAGAATATGTTGATACGAAAGTTGATGACGAATTTGCTACGAAACTAGGTTTAAAAGACTTAGCTGAATTAAAAGAAAACATTAAAGGTCGTCTTTCTTCACAGTTTGATCCACAAACAAGAACAATGATGAAGAAAGAAATTATGGACCAATTAGATGCTGGTCATAAAATTGACGCACCAGAAGTTATGGTTGAACAAGAATTTTCTGAAATCTTTGGTCAATTCAAACAAATGAAAGAACAAGGTCAATTACCAGAAGACGAAGCGAAAAAATCAGATAAAGAAGCTGAAAAAGAATACAAAGAACTTGCAGTTCGCCGTGTTAAGCTTGGCTTATTATTAACTGAAATTGCAACTGCTAACAAAATTGAAGTATCACAAGATGATGTTAACCAAGCGGTAATGGCTGAAGCACAGCGTTACCCAGGTCAAGAAATGCAAGTGTTTGAATTCTATCAAAAGAACCCACAAGTTCTTGAACAATTAAAAGCACCAATCTTGGAAGAAAAGGTTATTGATGCAATCTTAGAAAAGGCTGATGTAAAAGTTAAAGAAATGGATGTTAAAGATATTGAGAAACTTCTTAATGCTGACGCTCCAAAGCCTGCTAAGAAAGCAAAAGCTAAAAAGGCAGCAGCTAAAAAATCTTAATTTTTTAACTGATTGTAAATTAAAAGCCTTTAAATATTATTTTAAAGGCTTTTTTTTATGCATAAGTCTTGAAAAAATCAAAAAACACCTTATCTGTAAATTGTGGGGTTGCAAAAGACTGACATTTTACGATAAACTAAAGGTATAAATAAAAATAAAATCAAAATTGGTAGAATAGGAATAAAAATAATGACAACAGATTCAATAGATGTATATAACAATACTTTGGTGCCAATGGTGATTGAACAAACCGCTAGGGGCGAACGTTCATTTGATATTTATTCACGATTATTAAAAGAAAGAATTATTTTCTTAACGGGTGGGGTTAATGACCACACGGCTAGCCTTATTTGTGCTCAATTATTATTCCTTGAAGCAGAAGACCCAGACAAAGATATCTATTTCTACATTAATTCACCTGGTGGTGTTGTAACAAGTGGTCTTTCAATTTATGACACTATGCAATACATTAAGCCAGATGTTTCAACGATTTGCTTGGGACAAGCCGCATCAATGGGGTCATTCTTATTAATGGCGGGTGCCAAGGGTAAAAGGTACACTTTACCAAATTCACGAATTATGATTCACCAACCAAGCGGTGGCGCACAAGGTCAAGCATCTGATATTGAAATTCAAGCACAAGAAATCTTACGCTTGAAAAAAATGTTAAATGAAACTTATGAAAAACATACTGGTACAAAGTTATCTGAAATTGAAAAAGCAATGGACAGGGATAACTTTATGTCAGCCGAAGAAGCAAAAGCATTCGGTTTAGTTGACCACATCGTGGCATCACGCAACGATATTAAGAAGTAAGGGAAAAGGTTATGTCAAAAGATAACGGTAACGATAAAGACGACAACAAGACAGAACCACTACACTGTAGCTTCTGTAACAAAGCCCAAGCGGAAACAAAAAAGTTAATCGCGGGTCTTGGTGTACACATTTGTGATGAATGTGTTGGTTTGTGTGTTGAAATTATTTCAGAAGATGTTAAAAATTCTGATAAATTGTTGGATACAGATGGTAAATCAGTTCCAGCACCAAGTGCAATTGACAAAGTATTAAATGAATATGTAATCGGACAGGAAAAGGCAAAGAAAGCCTTATCCGTTGCCGTACATAACCATTACAAACGATTATTGTCAAAAGATTCAAATGATGATGTTGAATTATCAAAATCAAACATTGTAATGCTTGGTCCAACTGGTTGTGGCAAGACATTACTTGCCCAAACACTAGCAAGAATCCTTGATGTTCCATTTTGTATTGCCGATGCAACAACATTAACCGAAGCTGGTTATGTTGGTGAAGATGTGGAAAACATTGTATTAAAATTATTACAAAACTGTGATTACGATGTGGAAAAAGCCGAACGCGGTATTATTTACCTTGATGAAATTGATAAAATTTCCCGTAAAAGCGATAACCCATCTATTACCCGTGATGTATCGGGCGAAGGTGTGCAACAAGCCTTACTTAAATTAATGGAAGGTACAGTTGCGTCTGTTCCACCACAAGGTGGTCGTAAACACCCACAACAAGAATTCGTAAATGTTGACACAACAAATATCTTATTCATTTGTGGCGGTGCATTTGCGGGCATTGATAAGATTATTGCAAAACGCGGTAAAGACAGCTCAATCGGTTTTGGTGCTGATGTTTACAGCAAGGACTTGCGTGATGCAGGTGAAATTATGCAAGAAGTTGAACCAGAAGATTTAACAAACTATGGTTTAATTCCTGAATTTGTTGGTCGTATGCCAATTATCACAACATTGGAAGACCTTGATGTTGACGCATTAATCCGTATCTTAACTGAACCAAAGAATGCACTTGTTAAGCAATTTGTTAAATTGTTTGATATGGAAGAAGTGGAACTTGATTTTAAGAAAGATGCACTTGTTGAAATTGCAAAACTTGCCATCAGCCGTAAAACTGGTGCAAGGGGGCTTCGTTCAATTATTGAAAACCTATTACTTGAAACAATGTATGAATTGCCAGATGTTAAAAACTTAAAACAAGTTGTTCTTGATGGCGATGTTGTAAAGGGTGATAAAAAACCAATTTATGTGTACGACAAAAAGCCTGCTGATAAAAAGCAAGCTTAATAAAATAAAGGTAATTTAAAATGGAAATCTTAGAAGACAACTTAACATCTTATCCCGTTATCCCACTTCGTGATATCGTGGTATTTCCAAATATGGTTGTATCGTTCTTTGTTGGGCGTGAAAAATCAATTAATGCCCTTGAAAGTGTAATGGAACAAGACCAAAAGGTTGTTTTATTAACACAACGCAATGCGGAACTTGAAAATCCAACATCTGATGACTTACATCACTTTGGTGTCGTTGCAGAGGTTAAGCAACTATTAAAACTTCCAGATGGCACAGTAAAAGTATTGGTTGAAGGTAACCGCCGTGTACAGGTAAGGGTGCTTTCTGATATATCGGGTGCATTCCACGCATCAGTTGTTGATTTGGTTGATAATATTGATGAACAAGACATTCGTATTTTAATTCCAGCCCTTTCGGATAAGTTCAGGGAATATGCAAAATATAATACAGCAATTACCGCAGAAACAATTAATCAATTAAATACAATTAATGATGGTTTGGAATTATTGGAATTCCTTGTTCAGAATGTAAGTATTGAAATTGATGAAAAACAAAAGTTATTGGAAGAAAACGATTTATCAGTGCGTCTTGAAAAAATGTTCGCAATGATAGAGGTTGAAATTGATAATATCCTAATCAATAAAAAAATCCGTGACCGTGTTAAATCACAAATGGATAAAAACCAACGCGAATACTTCCTTAATGAACAAATTAAGGCAATTAATAAAGAACTTGGTGACGATGTATCAAGCGAGCTTGAAGAATACAAAGAAAAGATTAAAGAAAGCCGTATGAGCCAAGAAGCAAAAGACAAGGCAAATAGTGAACTTAAGAAATTAAAATCTATGCCACCGATATCTTCTGAATCGTCAGTTGTTCGTACATTCATTGAATGGTTAATTGATGTGCCGTGGAAAAAACGCACGAAAACAAATATTGATTTGGAAAAAGCCGAAGAAATCCTTAATTCTGAACACTATGGTCTTGAAAAGGTAAAGGAAAGAATTCTTGATTACCTAGCCGTTGGTATTCGTACTAAAAAAGTAAAAGGTCCAATCCTTTGTCTTGTTGGCCCACCAGGTGTGGGTAAAACATCATTGGGTGAAAGTATTGCCAAAGCTTGCGGTCGTAAATTTGTACGAATGAGCCTTGGTGGTGTAAGGGACGAAGCGGAAATCCGTGGACACCGTCGTACCTATGTTGGTGCAATGCCGGGTAAAATTGTCCAAGGTATGAAAAAAGCGGGACATTCAAATCCAATGTTCTTACTTGATGAAATTGACAAAATGGGTTCTGACCACAGGGGCGATCCAGCTGCTGCATTGTTGGAAGTTCTTGACCCGTCACAGAATTCAACATTTGCCGACCATTATCTAGAAGTTGATTATGATTTATCGGATGTAATGTTTGTAACAACGGCAAATTCATACAATATGCCAGAACCATTAAAAGACAGAATGGAAATCATTAGCCTGTCTGGTTATACAGAAGATGAAAAACTGGAAATCGCAAAACGCCACCTTATCCCAAGGGCTATGGAAGATAATGGTATTGATGAAAGTGAAATGGAAATTGCTGATACGGCAATCGTTCACCTTATCCGCCATTACACGCGTGAAGCAGGTGTGCGTAAATTACAACAAGAAATTCAAACACTTTGCCGTAAATCATTGAGAAAAATTATGGGTGATGGCAAAGAAAGTAAGATTAAAATTACAAAGAAGAATTTAAAAGACTTCGCTGGTGTGGAAAAATTCACACACAACGAAACGGAAGAAAAAGATGCAATCGGTATGGTAACTGGTCTTGCGTGGACTTCTGTTGGTGGTGATGTATTACATATTGAAAGTGCGCTTGTACCAGGTGTTGGTAAAATCCAAAAGACTGGTAAGCTTGGCGATGTAATGCTTGAATCTATTTCTGCGGCGGAAACTTATATTCGTTCCCGTGCACCAGAACTTGGTATTTTACCGGGTGTATATAAAAAGCGTGATATCCATATCCACGTTCCAGAAGGTGCAACACCAAAAGACGGACCAAGTGCGGGTATCGCAATGGTAACGGCAATGGTATCTGCATTAACGGATAACCCTGTACGAAAAGATGTGGCTATGACGGGTGAGGTTACATTGCGTGGCAAGGTCTTGGCGATTGGTGGATTAAAGGAAAAATTACTAGCCGCTTACCGAAGTGGAATTAAAACTGTACTTATTCCACAAGAAAATGAAAAAGATTTAGAAGAAATCCCAGACAATGCAAAACAAGGGTTAAAGATTATTCCAGTTTCTGATGTTGATGAAGTTTTAAAGGTTGCCCTTACAAATAAAATCAAATCAGTAAAATGGGAAAACGAAGATTTATCTAAGATAACGCCTAGTGATTCTAAGAATCCTGTGTCTTCTAGCTCTGTTCAGTAAAAATTTTATTATATTTTTATCATAATTTAGTATATTTAATTACGCAATAATACTAAATATAGTGTTATTTGTGCTAAATATAGTAAAAAAACCTAATATAGTGTGTTTTTTTTCGTTTTTTTTATAAAAAATGTTTGACAAGCGAAAAAATGGCTTGATATACTTAAGATGCTTTATAAATCTTGTGTTTCTTTATGATTCATTAAAGCAACGAATAACAAGATGATAGAGAGTTTTTTTTAATATTAATAGAAGGAAAAAAATAATGAACAAAAATGAATTAATTGAAGCTGTAAGCTCTGCTGCTGATTTAACTAAAGCTGACGCAACTAAAGCTGTTGACGCTGTTGTTGCATCTGTAACTAAAACATTAAAATCTGGTGGCGAAGTTCGCTTAGTAGGTTTTGGTACTTTTTCTGTTGCACAACGTAAAGCAACAACTGGTCGTAACCCACGTACTGGTGAAGCTATCAAAATCAAAGCTTCTAAACAACCTAAGTTTAAAGCTGGTAAAGCATTAAAAGATGCTGTTAACTAAGATTTTTTAGTTTACTAAAACAAAAGAAGGACGGTTTTTATTAAATCGTCCTTTTTTTTATACCCTTTTTTCCTTTTTTAAATAACGAATATAATATATTTAACGCTTGACATTGGTTGCATAAAAGTGTATTTAACCCATATTGTAGCGGTATATTGATTACATTATATTGGCTGAAACTGTTGGAATTCCAACGATTTTTTCAGTTTTGGTGATGTTTCAAATACGGCGATAATTGTATATAAGACCTGCGGATTTTTTTATCCGTCGGCTGAAAGCACAACGAAAAGGCAGTTAATTGCCAGGTATGGGGTGCTAGATGACGGCAAGAGAGACTTCTCCGCGTGTTTTATTTTTGATTTTGAATTAATAAACGGACGAAGGAAATAATATGCCGACTATTAACCAACTTATTCGCAAAGGGCGAAAAGACAAAGAAAAGAAAACAAAGGTTCCACACTTACAAGCGTGTCCTCAACGTCGTGGTGTGTGTACTCGTGTTTACACAGTTAAGCCAAAGAAACCAAACTCTGCACTTCGTAAAGTAGCTCGTGTTAGATTAACTAGTGGTTTTGAGGTTACTACATACATTGGTGGTGAAGGTCACAACTTACAAGACCACTCAGTAATTTTAGTTCGTGGTGGTCGTGTAAAAGACTTACCAGGTGTTCGTTATCATACAGTTCGTGGTACTTTAGATACTCAGGGTGTTGCTGATCGTCGTCAGCGTCGTTCTAAGTATGGTGCTAAGCGACCTAAGTAATATTTGAAAAGGATATAAATAATGTCTAGACGTCACAGAGCCGAGAAAAGAAAAATATTACCAGATGCAAAATTTGGTGATGTTGTTATTTCTAAGTTTATTAATGCAGTAATGATGGGCGGTAACAAAGCTGTTGCCGAAAAAATCGTTTATGGTGCATTTGATATCGTTGAAGCTAAATCAAAGAAAGATCCAGTTGAATTTTTCCGCGAAGCTTTAGTTAATATTAAGCCTGATCTTGAAGTTCGTTCTCGCCGTGTTGGTGGTGCAACTTATCAGGTTCCTGTAGAAGTTCGCGCTGACCGTGCCCAAGCTTTAGCATTCCGTTGGATTATCGAAGCTTCACGTAAGCGTTCTGAAAAGAACATGATTGACAAATTAAGTGGTGAATTACTTGACGCTGCTGAATCACGCGGTGCTTCAGTTAAAAAGCGTGAAGACACTCACAAGATGGCAGAAGCGAACCGTGCGTTTGCTCACTACCGTTGGTAATAATTGTTTAGGTAACTAGGAAAGAAAAGAAAATGGCTAAAACACCTATTGATAAATATCGTAACATCGGCATCATGGCACACATTGATGCGGGTAAAACTACAACTACTGAGCGTGTGTTATACTACACTGGTAAATCTTACAAGATTGGTGAAGTACACGACGGTGGCGCGACTATGGACTGGATGGAGCAAGAGCAAGAGCGTGGTATTACAATTACTTCTGCCGCTACAACTTGTTTCTGGAATGACCACAGAATTAACATCATTGATACACCTGGACACGTAGACTTCACAATTGAAGTAGAGCGTGCATTACGTGTACTTGATGGTGCGGTTGCTGTATTTGATGCGGTATCTGGTGTTGAGCCACAATCTGAAACAGTATGGCGTCAAGCTGACAAGTACGATGTTCCACGTATGGCATTTGTAAACAAAATGGACCGTATGGGTGCAGACTTCTACAACTGTGTTGATATGATGGTTGATCGTCTTGGTGCTAGCCCATTAGTATTACAATTACCAATTGGTTCAGAAGCTGAATTCCAAGGTGTTGTTGACCTAGTAAAAATGAAGGCTATCGTTTGGGGTGGTGAAGACTTGGGTGCTAAGTTTGATATCGTTGATATCCCAGCTGACTTACAAGACAAAGCAAACGAATACCGTGAAAAATTAGTTGAAATGGCTGTTGAGCAAGATGACGCTGCTATGGAAGCTTACTTTGAAGGTACAGAGCCATCTGAAGAAAAATTAATCGAATGTATCCGTAAAGGTACAATCGGTCTTGCATTTAACCCAGTATTATGTGGTACAGCATTCAAGAACAAGGGTGTTCAACCACTTCTTGATGCAGTAGTAAACTACTTACCATCACCACTTGATATTGGTGAAATGAAAGGTCTTGAAGTTGACGGCGACGGCGAAATTATCCGTAAGCCAGATGAAAAAGAGCCATTCTCAGCTCTTGCATTCAAGATTATGAATGACCCATTCGTTGGTTCATTAACTTTCGTTCGTATCTATTCTGGTACATTAGAAGCTGGTTCTTATGTTCTTAACTCTGTTAAAGATAGTAAAGAAAGAATTGGTCGTATGATGCTTATGCACGCTGCCGACCGTGAAGAACTAAAAGTAGCAACAGCTGGTGACATCGTTGCCGTTGCTGGTTTAAAAGCTACTACAACTGGTGACACATTATGTGATACTTCAAAACCAGTTGTACTTGAAAGAATGGAATTCCCAGAGCCTGTAATTGAAATTGCGATTGAGCCAAAGACAAAAGCAGACCAAGAAAAAATGGGTATTGCCCTAAACCGTTTAGCGGCAGAAGATCCATCTTTCCGTATTAAGACTGATGAAGAATCAGGTCAAACATTAATCCGCGGTATGGGTGAATTACACCTTGAAATTATCGTTGACCGTATGCGTCGTGAATTCAACGTTGAATGTAATGTTGGTCAACCACAAGTAGCATACCGTGAAACAATCTCTAAACCTGCGACTATCGAATACACACACAAGAAACAATCTGGTGGTTCTGGTCAGTTCGCGAAAATTGTTATTGATTTTGAACCATTACAACCGGGCGAAGGTTTCGTATTTAATGAAACTATCGTTGGTGGTTCGGTGCCTCGTGAATACATTCCAGGTGTTGAAAAAGGTTTAAGTTCTGCAAAAGATAATGGTGCTATTGCTGGTTTCCCAGTAATTGACTTCAAAGCAACTCTTAAAGACGGTAACTACCACGATGTAGACTCTAGCGTTATGGCGTTTGAGATTGCGGCCCGTGCTGCATTCCGTGAAATGCAAGAGCAAGCTGGTGCTAAGTTATTAGAACCAGTAATGGCTGTTGAAGTTGTAACACCAGAAGAATACATGGGTGATATCATCGGCGACTTGAACTCTCGTCGTGGTCAAGTATCATCTATGGATAATCGTGGTAATGCCCGCGTTGTAAACGCGATGGTTCCACTAGCTGCGATGTTTGGTTATGTAAATACTTTACGCTCTCTATCACAGGGTCGCGCACAGTATACAATGATATTTGATCACTATGACCAAGTTCCGCAAAACGTAGTAGACGAAGTGAAAGCTAAATATGCGTCTTAATACGTATGTATGGTTCTAGGTTATATAAAGTTATATTAAAGGAGAAAAACTATGAGTAAAGAAACTTTTGATCGTTCAAAACCCCACGTAAATGTGGGTACTATT
>JBMZFW010000017.1:0-20635 GCA_049615605.1 Alphaproteobacteria bacterium
AAATGGAAACACCACAAAAAGATTACTTAATCCTTGCGTCTGTATGGTCAAGTATGGGAATTGAAAATAGCGGTGAATTATTAAATCGCCTTAAAAAGGTAAATGAGCCAAAGTTTAAAACATTAAAATTATTTACTATGGTTGAAATAATGTTAATGGAAAAAAAGAATGCTGAAGCTATTAACATTTTAAAAGACTTAGCAAATGATTTTACAATCACAAATCAACAAAGAAAAATGGCAACTGATATATTAGCAGTTATAAAATAGGTAATATGAAATTAATACAAGTACTAAAACATACACCTTTATTACTGGTTCTTGTACTTGTTAGTGCTTGTGTAAACAGCGATAAGCTTAACCAATATTATAAAAAAGATTACACGGTTGATATCAGGTCTGAAAACAAACCTGATACAATAGGGCACGGCATTGCCGTTTCTAAAATCGGGACAGATGTGCGAAATACTGATATTGAAACAATAGCAACTATTAAAAATATTGTTGGTAAGAAAAACCAATACCACACAAAATCAGGTGCAATTGATGTAAACAACAATACTGCATTTATAATGGACAGCAATGGTGTAATTGTTGCATATGATACTTTGTACAATAAACAGCTTTGGAAAAACAAAGTTGAACTTGAAAATGATGATGTTTTTCGTGGTCAAGTAAAAGTGGTTGGCAACAACTTAATTGCCATTGGTAATAACGGAAGCTTATTTGCCCTTAATGTTAAAACGGGTGAAAAAGTTTGGAAAAATAAAATTGATTACAATATCAATTCAACACCTAGCGTATATTCAAATAATATAATATTTCAATTGTCAGGTTCAAAAAGTATTGCCATTGACAGTTTGACGGGTGAAATGGCGTGGGGACACCAAACAATTGATAACGAAGTAAGTTATGTAGAAGTCGCACCAGTAAAAGTTCACAAAGGCATCAGTTATGTTATGTATTCAAAAGGTGAATTGTTTGCCATAAATTCTTTAACAGGTGAAGAATATTGGGGCAAGGCTTTAAAAATCAACCTTGATATTGGCAATGAATTGGACAACACATACTTTATTGCAAAGCCAATAATTAAGAATGATAACATTTATTTATTATCATCAAACAATGGACTTTATGTTTTAAACCGCAATAATGGACGCAGTAAATGGAATAAAAATATTTCTGGGGTGGTTAATATGGCAACATCTGGGGATATATTATATATATTGGACAGCGAAAACAAAGTTTGGGCAATTGATGTAATCACTGGTAAACGATATTGGTCTGTGCAATTAAAGACAATGGAAAGCGATAATAAAATAGGTTGGAACAGCCTTATATTACACCGCGGGCGACTTATTCTGTTTTCAGAACTTGGCAAGATACAATTATTAAGCATTGACAACGGAGAGACAATCGCTGTACA
This sequence comes from Alphaproteobacteria bacterium, assembly GCA_049615605.1. Taxonomy (GTDB): domain Bacteria; phylum Pseudomonadota; class Alphaproteobacteria; order JAQWUY01; family JAQWUY01; genus JAQWUY01. Next base: position 1,426 of record JBMZFW010000017.1, read on the forward strand.
TAAGGGGGCAAGAACTAGTTCATACCCAATCCAAGAAAAGGGACTTGTGTATATATTGCTAGATAACGGTAATTTAAAGGTATATAGGTAATCAAATGACATTTACAGTTGCGTTAATTGGACGCCCTAATGTTGGTAAATCTACACTGTTTAACAGATTGGTTGGTAAGAAACTAGCCATTGTTGACGATACCCCTGGTGTAACCCGTGATCGCCGTGAGGCAATGGCAAAACTTGCCGATCTTTCATTTAAGTTAATTGATACGGCTGGTTTAGAAGAAGCATTTGACGGAAGCCTAGAGGCAAGAATGCGTGAACAAACAGAAGAAGCAATTAAACAAGCCGACCTTGCCCTTATGATGATTGATGGGCGTGAAGGGGTTGTACCAATGGATGAACATTTTGCAAACTTTTTACGCAAACAAAAAACACCAATAGTACTTGTTGCCAATAAATGTGAAAAACAAACTGCTTTGGCTGGTATTGGTGAAGCTTATGGTCTTGGTCTTGGTGATGTAATTGCCATATCGGCTGAACACGGCGAAGGTCTTGGCGATTTATATGATGCACTTGAACAATACAAATTTGAAATGGACGGCGAAGAAGAATTCATTGACCACGGTGAAGAAGACGATGATGAAATCGTAAAATCACGCCCATTACAGCTTGCAATCGTTGGTCGCCCAAATGCGGGTAAATCAACATTGATTAACACATATCTTGGCGAAGACAGAATGTTAACTGGTGCCGAAGCGGGCATTACCCGTGACAGTATCGCCAGTGATTTTGAATATGACGGTAAAAAAGTAAAGCTTGTTGATACAGCAGGTCTTCGTAAGCAAGGTAAGATTAACGAAAAACTTGAAAAACTTGCCGCTGCCGACAGTTTGCGTGCAATTAAATTCGCCCAAATTGTTATTTTAATGGTTGATATGGAAAAAGGTCTTGAAAAGCAAGATTTACTTATCGCATCAAATGTAATTAACGAAGGTCGTGCCTTGGTAATCGGTGCGAATAAATGGGATTCGGTTAAGGATAAAGAAAAAACATTACAAGAGTTGCGTGACCGTGTGAAAATTTCATTACCACAAGTTCGCGGTGTTCCAATTATTACTTTATCTGCATTAAATGGTAAAAATATTAATGTGTTAATGGATACGGCATTTTATCTATTTGATATTTGGAATACACGTATTCCAACAGCAAAATTAAATAATTGGTTGAAATATAAAACTGAACAACACCCACCACCACTGGCAAGCGGTCGCAGGTTAAAGATTAAATATATTAGTCAAATTAAAACACGCCCACCAACATTTTATTTAAATGTTAGTATCCCAGAAGATATGCCAGAAAGCTATATAAGATACCTTGCTCAAGGTATGCGTGAAGACTTTGATTTAAAGGGAATTCCAATTCGTATCCTTATGCGTAAAAGTACCAATCCGTACGAACACTTACGCAATAAAAAAGCAATCAGCAAACGCGATTAATTTATTCAATATTTTCATCAATTAAATCACCAATCGCATCAAGGTTTGGTTGATTTAATTTGTTATATGTATCTGAAAGGCTTTTTGCCTTATCGGCATTTTGTTCAATTACACCAACAGTTTTTGCAAGCATATTTTCAAAGTTTTCAGGCAGGGCTGAAATAATAACTTTTGATGATGCAGTTAACACTGGTTCTGTTTTTGCCGTTTGAAATTCGTCAATCCTTTTACCGTCAAACAGGTAATTAACCGTTATATACATTACCGAACAAATAAGAATACCTTTGATAATACCAAAGATAAAACCAAGTGATTTGTTTACCGAACCAATAGGGCTGTATTTTACGATTCCTGAAATAAAGTGTGAGATTATATAAAATATAACAAGCGAAAGAATAAAGCTTGATGCACCCGTAATTGCCGAAGCACCAATTTCCATATCAACATATTTTTTTACATGTGGCAGAATAGGATTATAACTGTACAGTGCAACACCGCCCGCACCAATCCAAGATGAAATACGCATTATTTCTTGGATAAAGCCTTTTTGATATGACAGGATTGCCGATAATAAAACAATCACTATAAAGATTATATCAACTATGTTTATACCAATGCCCATTTTATTATCTTTCGTCTTTGATGGCAGAATAAAGTTCTGCTAGGTTTTTTATAATTATAATGTTTATTCCTTTTAAAGCAATGTTTTTATGTGGCTTTGGAATATATGCTTTGGTAAAGCCAAGTTTGATTGCTTCTTTTAATCTTGTTTCAATTTGTGGTGTTTGTCGTATTTCACCACTTAAACCAATTTCACCAAAGAATACCGCTTCTTTTGGTAATGGTACATTAATTAACGATGATATAATCGCACTTGCGCACGCCAAATCACATGCTGGTTCGGTTATTTTTAATCCACCTGCAACATTTAAATAAACATCATTGCCGTGAACATTTAATCCGCCACGACTTTCAAGCACAGCAAGTATCATTGATAATCTGTTTGAATCCCAACCAACTGTTGCGCGTTTCGGGCTTGAATATTCAGAAGCCGCAAGTAATGATTGAATTTCCACAAGTACAGGGCGTGAACCTTCAATCCCTGCAAATACAGAAGTTCCGGGAATATTGCTGTCATTGTTTGATAGGAAAATAGCCGATGGGTCGGCAACTTCTTGTAAGCCTTCGCCTGTCATATCAAATACACCAATTTCATTGGTTGCACCAAAACGGTTTTTAACACTGCGTAAAATACGGTATGGGTGTGTGCGTTCGCCTTCAAAATAAAGAACGGTATCAACCATATGTTCTAAAACCCTTGGTCCGGCAATTGCACCATCTTTTGTCACATGACCAACAATGAATACACAAACACCAGTTGATTTTGCCACACGCACCAATTCACCCGCACACGCACGAACTTGTGAAACCGTACCTGGTGCTGATTCAATGCTGTCAATAAACATAGTTTGAATGGAATCAACAATCATCACCTGTGGTGGATTTGCCTGTTCCATAGTGGTAATAATATCATTAATATTGGTTGAACTTGCTAGCTTTACCGATGTTTTTTCCACACCCAATCTTGATGCACGCAAGCGAATTTGTTCAAGGCTTTCTTCCCCTGATACGTATGCAACATCAACTGCTTTTGAAAGGTTTGCCGCAACTTGTAATAACAATGTTGATTTACCAATGCCAGGGTCGCCACCAATAAGGCTTGCCATACCAGAAACTAAACCACCACCACATACACGGTCAAATTCATTAATGCCAGACTTAATGCGTTCTGGTGATTTTTCCGAACCTTGTAAAGATTGAAAGTTTATGGCTTTGCCATCTTTGCGTCTTGCACCAGAACTGTTAAGGGCAACGGTTGTGTCAACTTTTTCTTCAATACAATTCCATTCACCACAACTGTCGCATTTACCCGACCATCGTGGGGTAATGGCACCACAAGAATTACATACAAATTTTGATTTATTTTTAGCCATTATTTTTTATTAGTCTTTGCCCAAGCAATTGGTCCTTCGCTAGAACCAGATATAAATTGTTTAACATATGGATTTTTTGTCGTATCCATTTCTTTTACCTTGCCAAGCCATGCAATTTCACCTTGGTATAACAGGGCAACCCTGTCGGCAACACGGCGAACGGACGCCATATCGTGTGTAATAACAATAGCCGTTGCACCCATTTTGCGAACTGTATCAATAATAAGTTGGTCAATGGTTGATGCGGTAATCGGGTCAAGTCCCGTTGTTGGTTCATCAAATAAAATGATTTCTGGTTTTATGGCAATGGCACGGGCTAGGGCAACCCTTTTACGCATACCGCCCGATAAATCAGATGGGTATTTTTCCGCTACAGATTTATCAAGACCAACTTTGTCCAAGCAATCATATGCAATAGGGTGGGCGTCTTCGTCATTCATACCTTGACCGCTTTTTAAACCAAATGAAATATTTTCAAGCACAGTCATTGAATCAAATAACGCACCATTTTGGAATAACATACCAATATTTTTATTTACATCTTTTCTTTCACTGTCACTAATTCCAACAGTTTCTTTACCATCAACGGTAATTGAACCGCTATCAGGTGTTAATAACCCAAGCAGACATTTTAATGAAACCGATTTGCCAGTCCCACTTCCGCCAATGATAACAATGCTTTCACCTTTTTTAATGCTAAGGTCAAAGTCTTTTAATACGACTAAATCACCGAATTTTTTTGCTACATTTTTAAATACTACTTTATTCATATTTACACCCCAACAAATATTTCTGTGATTATATAGTTTGCAATTAAGATAAGGATACTAGACCAAACAACCGCATTTGTTGTTGCCTTGCCAACACCTTGGGCACCGCCTGATGAATTATAACCTTGGTATGAACCCATAACTGTTGTAATAAGACCAAATACAGATGCTTTTGTTAAACCAGAAATAATACCAGTGAAATTAATTGCCGAAACCGTATTGTGTAAATAAACCGATGGATTAAGCCCCAATTTATAAACACCAACAATATACCCACCAAGAATACCGATAATATCACCAATGAATACCAAGATTGGCAATGTTATAATACCCGCAAGTATTCTTGGGGCAATTAAGTATTTTGTTGGGTCGGTTGATAATGTTTGTAATGCGTCAATTTGTTCCGTTACACGCATTGTGCCAACTTCTGCGGCGATTGATGCACCAATTCGTCCAGCAACCATAAGACCAGCCAAAACAGGGGCAAGTTCACGGGTAATTGCAAGAACAATTAAATTTGGAATTGTGGCACTGGCAAGGTTTGGATTGATACCCGCATAACTTTGCAGGGCAAGAACCATACCAGCAAATAAAGTTGTCATACCAACAACTGGTAATGAATAATAACCAATGTTAATACATTGATTTATAAAAATCTTAAAGTAAAATGGTGGCGTGAAAATGGCAATGATACCATTGATAGTAAACCTTACCACATTGCCGATAACAGCAAAAAAGTTTATTAAAGAAGCGCCGATATATTTTAATACATTCATTTTTATTTTTCTTTACACATATTTTTTAACAACACGACCACGACAATTTGTAACGCTGTTGTGTGGTGAAACATTACAAATGCTAGCCATTTCTAATAAGTCAATAATATCAGTATCATCAACTAAGTTGCAACTGCTAAAAATATTAATCCTGTCGCCAACTTTAAAATTATTGTGATTTGATATATCAATCATAATTGTATCCATTGATACGCGACCAACAACAGGGATACGATTGCCACCGTGATAAAGGAAACCGCGGTTTGACATATTCACATTAAAACCGTCCGCATAACCAATATTTACAGCTGCAATAGTTGTATCTTTTTCAGCCACATAAGTTGAATTATAACCAATTGTTGCACCTTTGCCGATTGTATCAATCTTGGTAACGCTTGCCGATAATTCAAGTACTGGCTTTAAATCAAGGTCAGTGTATAATAAGCCATATAAACCAATACCAATACGGGCTTGGTGTTTTGTATTAAATACTTTGTTTGCAACACCGTTGCTGTCAAATAAGCTAGTTTTTGCTTCTGGTAATTTTGCAACGGCTTGTTCAAACCTGTCCACTTGGGTTTGGTTAAACGGATTGTCAAAATCTTCGCTTGATGCAAGGTGGGTTAAATAACCATAAGGTGTATCAATATCACTTAAAACATCATCAACTTTATCAAATGCAATGCCCAGTCTGTTCATACCCGTATCAATGTGTATCCAAGATTTAATATCTGGGTTGGCTTTCCATAGGGCAAGTTGTTCAACCGTGTTAATAACACCTTTAAGGTTGTATTGTTTGTACAATTCAATATTGTTTTCAGATAAGCCTTCTAGTACAGATACATTTGGTTCATTATTGACCTTTTTTAATTCTACACCTTCTTCAATTGTGGCGACCCAAAAGTTATCACAACCAGCTTCAATTAATGATTTGTAAATTTGTACGGCACCCAATGAATATGCGTTTGCCTTTATAACCGCACCTGCACCGCCAAGGCATTTTTCATTATAAACTTTCCAATTATGTTTAATGTTTTCTAAGTTTATTGTAAGAACAGGGGGATTAATGACCGGCATCTAAGTCACCGAATTTTGTAAATTCACTGTTAAAGAACAGCTTAATTGTACCAACAGGACCGTGTCTTTGCTTTGAAATAATAACTTCGGCAACATTTCTTGCATCCTTAAGGCTGTTGTTGTGTTCTTCAACCCTTTTGTTAAAGTTGTCATCTGTTTCATTGGCACGCTTTTCAGGGCTTGCTTTTGTAAGATAGTATTCAGGGCGGTAAATAAACATTACCACATCGGCATCTTGTTCAATGGAACCAGATTCCCTTAAATCAGAAAGCATTGGGCGTTTATCTTCGCGTTGTTCAACCGAACGGGATAACTGTGATAATGCGATAACGGGAACTTCAAGTTCCTTGGCAATTATTTTTAATGACCTTGTGATTTCAGATACTTCGTTTACACGGTTATCAAACTTTTTACCCGCTGGACCTTGTAATAATTGAAGGTAATCGACAATAATCATATCAAGACCGTGTTGGCGTTTAACACGACGGGCTTTTTGACGCATCGCGGTAACGCTGATACCTGGGGTATCATCAATATAAAGCTGTGTATCGGCAAGTTCAGCCGAAGCATTAACAAGGCGTTCAAATTGTTTGTCATCAATATCACCACGACGGATTTTATCAGATGCAATTTCCGCTTGTTCAGAAATAATTCTGCCTGCTAGTTGGTCGGCACTCATTTCCAGTGAGAAGAATAATACCACACCACCAGTTTTTGTTTCTTTGCCATTTTCGTCAACTTCTACATTGTATGCTTTTGCTGCATTAAATGCGATATTTGTCACAAGCGATGTTTTACCCATTGCTGGACGACCTGCAAGGATTAATAAATCTGATTTATGAAGACCGCCAAGTTGTTGGTCAAGGTCTTTTAATCCAGTTGTTACACCAACAATACCACCTTTATTTTGGAATGCACTTTCCGCACTGGCAATTGTTGTGACAAGGGCTTGTCCAAGTGAAATAACACCTTTTTTAGCTTCGCCATTTTCCGCCAAGCTGTATAATGATTGTTCGGCTTTTTCAATTTGGTCTTTACTGGTTACATCAAAATCATTGCTGTAAGCATCAATAACCATATCTTCGCCTAAACCAATTAATTGACGCTTAACATATAAATCATCAAGTGTTTCAGTGTATTCATTGATGTTAATGATACTGATTACATCACTGGCAATTTCAGCTAGGTAATCTTTACCACCTAATGCTTTAATAGCAGGTTCAGAATCAGCGTAATGGGCAAGTGTCTTTGGGCTTGCCAATTGATTGTTAGCAGTGGCTTTTAAAATCCACGAATAAATGATTTGATTTTCAGGTGCATAGAAATGTTGCGGTGTTAAGTTGTCAACATTTTCCATAAGCTTATTGTTTCTAAGGATTGAACCGATAACTGTTGCTTCAATTTCAAGGTTATGTGGTAATTCTTGGTTTGATTGTTTTACTTCAACTTTTTGTTGGTCTTGCTTAACAATGACAGCTTCCCCGTCAACTGGTGACATTGGAATGTTTCCCGCAATATTCATTTCGTCCATACCGCCCATATTAGCAGGTGGAATCATATCTGGATTATTGTCTTCGTGTTTTGTCATTTTTAAGCTTTATATTTTTATTTATTGTGTTTGATTATATTAAGATATTTTTAGTTAAAAGTATATTGTTTTTTACAAAAAAAAGGCAAAAAAAATGGAAAACCGAAGTTTCCCATTTTTTAGTTTGAAGATTAAAGAATAAAATGCTTATTCTTCAATAGCTTCTTCTTGTTCAGCTTGAACTTGCTTTGCAACTTCAGCCATTTCTTTGGCTTGTGCTTGTGCAATTTCAGCCGCAACCTTAGCATCTTCTTCAGCTGCTGTGATTACTGCTGGTTCACCGCGGTTAACACGGTCAGTTTGTAACTGAGCTTCTTCTTCAGATTGTGCCACATTGATTTTAATGAAAACTGAAACTTCTGGGTGAAGAACAATTTTAAAATCATAGTAACCAATTGTTTTGATTGGGTTTTCAAGAACTACATTGTTTCTTGTAACAGCTTCGCCAGTTGCTTCGCTTAAAGAAGCAGCAATATCACGAGTTGTCACAGAACCATATAATTGACCCGCATCAGAAGCAGAACGGATGATAACGATAGTTTGACCATCAATTTTCTTAGCTGATTTTTCAGCGTCCGCTTTCTTCTCAGAGTTTAATTTTTCAATAGCAGTTTTTTGAGCTTCAAATTGTGCCATTGCTTCTTTTGTCGCACGAAGTGCTTTACCTTGTGGTAAAAGATAGTTTCTTGCAAAACCAGGTTTTACAGATACTGTATCGCCAAGGTTACCAAGCTTTTCAACGCGTTCTAATAAAATTACTTGCATAATGTTATCTCCTTACTTAACTGTGAAAGGCATTAAACTCATTTGACGCGCTAATTTAATAGCACGCGCAAGTTCACGCTGTTTCTTTGCTTTTGTTGATGTGATACGAGCAGGTACAATTTTACCTTTCTCTGACACAAACTTTTGCAATAATTTAACATCTTTGTAGTCAATTACTGGTGCATTTTCACCAGAGAATGGACAATTTCTTTTTCTACGTAATAATGGTTTGCGGTTCATAGCTTTTCTCCTTATGAATTAGAGCTGGCTTTTAAACCAACACTTTCACCTGTTTCAAGTTCTGTTGTACGGATTGTTAAGTAACGAATTACATCTTCGCTAAGACCCATACGACGCTCAACTTCCTTAACTGTTTTGTGTTCAGCAGTGTAGTTGAATAATACAATGTGACCTTTACGGTTTTTCTTCACACGGTAAGCTAAAGTACGAAGACCCCAGTTTTCACGGCGTCCCATTTTACCTTTATCAGTAGTGATAATTTCTTGGAATTTGTCAGCAATTGCATCTACCTGTTGAGTAGAGATATCTTGACGACAAATAAACATAGTTTCATAGTTGTTCATTTTATATTCCCCTTATGGTTTAAAGTGAAACAGTGCATAAATGCTTGCTGTTTCGAAGCTATAACCTTGAACTTAGGCTATAACAAGGAGTGGTGGAATTTGCCTTATGCAAAAACCTTGTCCGCCCTGTATACAGGAAAATGTCATATAAAGCAAGCCTTTTATACTATATTTAAAAGCGGTTGCCTTTTGATTGCGAATATAATATATTTCTTTTGATTTCAAACCACTAAAAACAAAGAGAGAATTTACAGTGAAAAAATGTTTTGTATTTCCAGGTCAAGGTAGCCAATCTGTTGGTATGGGTAAAGAATTATATGATAATTTCAGCGTTGCCAAAGATGTATTTAATGAAGTTGATGACGCACTAGGCGCAAAATTATCGGATATTATATTTGGCGATGAAACAGCACTTGGTATGACGGAAAATACACAGCCTGCATTAATGGCGGTATCGGTTGCAACAGCAAGGGTTATAGAAGAATTATCAGGTAAAAAATTAACAGAAATTACAGATTTTGTTGCGGGGCATTCATTGGGTGAATATTCATCCCTTGCAAGTATTGGCGTTATTGCAGTTTCTGATACGGCAAAAGTTTTAAGGTTAAGAGGCCAAGCAATGCAAGACGCGGTTCCACAAGGTGTGGGCGGTATGGCGGCTGTTCTTGGTATTGATTACGCAACGGCTGAAAAATTAAGTGCAGAAGTAAGCACAGATACACACAAATGTTGGGTTGCCAATGATAACATTGAAGGGCAACTTGTATTATCGGGGCATATTCAAGCAATTGATAAAGTTGTTGAAGTTGCAAAAGAATACGGTGCGAAAAGGGCATTGAAATTACCAGTATCAGCACCATTCCATTGTGAACTTATTAAGCCAGCTATGGATAAAATGGCGGTTGAACTTAACAACATTACATTTAACAATGCAGGTGTGCCAGTTATAACAAATGTAACAGCACAGCCACAAACAGACGCAGAAACAATTAAAAATGGTTTAATTGAACAAGTTTGCGGTCGTGTAAGATGGCGTGAAACAATTGGTACGATGATTAATGATTTATCAGTATCAAATCTTGTTGAATGTGGTGCGGGTAAGGTATTATCAGGTATGGTAAAACGCATTGATGGTATTGAAGGAATAAGCCTTAATACAACAGAAGAAATTGAAGAATTTGTAAAAACATTATAAGGAGATAACAATGTTTGATTTAACAGGTAAAAAAGCACTAGTAACGGGTGCAACAGGTGGACTAGGTTATGCAATTGCAAAGAAATTACATGCACTTGGTGCAGAAGTTGTAATTTCAGGTACAAGACAAGAAAAGCTTGAACAATTAGCATCTGAACTTGGTGAAAGAGTACATGTTCAAACAGCAAACCTTTCTGATGGTGAATCTGTTGAACAATTATTTGTTAAGGCAGAAGAATTAACAGGTGGTATTGATATCCTTGTGAATAATGCAGGTATTACCAAAGATGGTCTTGCAATGCGTATGAAAGACGAAGACTGGGACGCAGTAATTAATGTAAACTTAACATCTGCATTCCGTTTAAGCCGTGCCGCTGCAAAGGCAATGATGAAACGCCGTTATGGTCGTATCATTAACATTTCATCAGTTGTTGGTGTTTCTGGTAACCCAGGTCAAATGAATTACTGTGCATCAAAAGCAGGTATGATTGGTATGAGCAAATCATTAGCACAAGAAATCGCAAGCCGTGGTATTACGGTAAACAATGTTGCACCTGGTTTTATTGCTTCTGATATGACAGAAGAATTAAATGACAAGCAAAAGGAAACTATCCTTAGCAAAATTCCAGCTGGTGCAATGGGTAATGCGGATGATATTGCCAATTCTGTTGCATACCTTAGTTCAGATGAAGCAGGTTACATTACGGGTCAAACCATCCATGTAAATGGTGGGATGATTATGGTTTAATTAGTTTTTTGATTTTTTACTTGAAATTAAATTATATAATTGATACAAAGCAAAGACTAGTTTTGAAAATTAATTTTTAAAGGAAATAAATAATGAGTGATATCGCAAACCGCGTAAAAGAAATTATCGTAGAAAACTTAGATGTTGATGCTGGTAAAGTAGTTCCAGAAGCGTCTTTCATTGACGACTTAGGTGCTGACAGCTTAGACACAGTTGAATTAGTAATGCAATTAGAAGAAGAATTCAGCCTTGAAATTCCTGATGATGTTGCAGAAAAAATTGCAACTGTACAAGATGTAATTTCTTACTTAGAAGCAAATAAATAATTGTTATTTATTTCTAGCAAAAACAACCGCCTTATTTAAGGCGGTTTTTTTGTATGTACGAAAAACACAATATGTATTATTATTTAAAAATGAATAAAAATAATATCTTTTACCTTTTATCAGTTTACTTTTTAAGCCTTATAACAGCTATTGTTTTAAACAATGGACTGTCCCTTAAAAATTCAGGGGAAGTATATATAAGTAAAGGTAAATCAACCACTGGCATAATAAATATGTTTTATGATGGTGGTTTTATTTATGACCGCTTTGCATTTCGCACACTTAAATCATTAGGTGGGTTTAGCTTTAAAAGTGGCGAATACAAAATATCAAAAAATGACAATCCAATTAATATCTTAATTAATGTTGATAATCATAAAGTTTTTTACCGAAAAATTAAAATACTTGAAGGTTCAACAATCCGTGAATTAGTGCAAAATATTGAACAAAATAAATATTTAACGGGTAAAGTGCATATTCCAAATGATACATTAATCTTTGCCGATACTTATTATTTTGAAAGGGGAACAAAAGTAAGTAAATTATTGGAAGATATTAAAAAAGTATTTTCTGAAAAATCAAATCAAATATGGCAGTCCCGCGATAAATCAGTCCCTGTTAAAGATATAAAACAGGCATATATACTTGCGTCTATAATTGAAAAAGAAACGGGACAAATATCCGAACAAAAAATAGTATCAAGTGTATTTGTAAACAGATTGAATAAAAATATGAAATTACAATCTGATCCAACCGTAATATATGCGGTGACAAATGGTTTAAGCAAAATGGACAGACCAATCAGCAAAAAAGATTTAAGAACAAAAAGCCCATATAATACTTATTATGTGCGCGGGCTTACCCCAACGCCAATTGCCATTGTTGGAATAAGTGCATTTAAGGCAAGCCTTAACCCAGAAAACACAAATTATTTATACTTTGTTGCCAATGGACAGGGCGGACATAACTTTGCAAAGACCCTTAAACAGCATAATAAAAATGTAAGATTTTACAGAAGTTTAAAACAGTAATGGATTTTTTTATATTGGTGTAGTATAAAAAATAAAAAGGAAAATAAAATGACACAGATAAAAAGACAAGGAATATTACTAGTTTTATCCAGCCCAAGCGGTGCGGGTAAATCAACGATTTCCCGTCGTATTTTATCGGAAGATGATAATCTTTCACTTTCTGTGTCGGCAACAACCCGCGAACCTAGGGACGGGGAAGTTGATGGCAAAGATTACCATTTTCTTACAAAAGATAAATTTAAGCAAATGATTGATAACGATGAATTTGTTGAACACGCAGAAGTGTTTGATAATTATTATGGTACACCGAAACAAGCGGTAATTGATGCCATTGATGATGGTAAAGATGTTATCTTTGATGTTGATTGGCAAGGCGGACAAGCATTGTTTAATAAATTTCCAGATAATATTGTAAAGATTTTTATTTTACCGCCAAGTATTGAAGAATTAAATAAACGCTTAACAACAAGGGCACAGGATAGTCAAGAGGTTATCGCAAGCCGTATGGCAAAATCAGCTCTTGAAATATCACATTGGAATGAATACGACTGGGTTATTATCAATGATGACTTGGAAGAATCAATTGCAAAAGTAAAATCAATCATACAGTCGGAACGCCTTAAAAAGACTAGGCAGGTTGGTTTAATTGATTTTGTAAAAGATTTATGTAATTAAAAATTATTATCAAGCGTATTTGCTAGACGACAGAATTCTTCAATTGTTAATTCTTCTGCGCGCTTTGTTTCAACAATATTTGCCATTTTCAATAATTTTAATGTATCAACGCCCAATTGCTTTAATGATGCCCTTATCATTTTACGGCGTTGACCAAATGCCATTTTTGTAACACGACTTACTGTTTTTACATTGCATTCATACAGTGGTTTTTCCCTTATGGTTAATGAAACAACCGCACTGTCCACTTTCGGTGGTGGTGTGAATGCAGATGGTGGTAAAATCATTTCAATACTGGTGTGGCATAATAAATTACAAAGAATAGCCAATCTTCCATAATGTTTTTCACCAACAGATGCGGATATTCGTTCGGCAACTTCTTTTTGAAACATTAATGTAAGTTTTGTAAATTCATTCGGTATTTCAAGCCAATTGGTTAAAAGCACAGTTCCCACATTATATGGTAAATTGGCAATAACTTGGCGTGGCATAGTGCCGATTTTTGTAATATCGGTCTTTGTTGCGTCCGCATTTATAATGTTTAATTTATCGCCTGCAATGTCTTTTAATGGTTGAATTGCACTAACTGCCCTTGGGTCGGCTTCTACACAAGTAACATTTGCCCCCGCCATTAATAAGGCACGGGTTAACCCGCCGGGACCTGAACCAATTTCAATTACATTAATATCATTTAAATCACCAGCAATCCCCGCAATCTTTGTGGTGATGTTCATATCAAACAAGAAGTTCTGTCCCAATGATTTTTTTGGTGCAAGGTCAAATTCTTTAACCGTTTCTTGCAATGATGGTAATTGTTTTATTTTGTCTATCATTTATATTCAATTTCTAATCTATTGCGTTCGTATTCAATTTGGCTAGATATGTTTTTTTGAATTACTTGATTTAAGTATTCTTGTTTTAATCTTTCTTTATCTTTGCCAGTTTCTATCTTTTGTTTATTTACCTTTATTATAACATAATTATTGTTAACTTTTATAACATTAGATACGGTGTTAACAGGAATCCCCCAAATAATATTATCTATTTTCCTTGGTTGGTCATTCTTTTTAACCCATCCAATATTACCACCATTAAAGGCACTGTAATCAACGGAATAATATTTTGCCATTGTGGCAAAGTTATCCACCTTTATATTGGTTGCTATTTGTTTAATGGCACTTGCTGAATCATTTTTACCTTTAATAATTGGAATTGAAATTATTGACACATTGCGCATTTTTTTATTTGTAATGTTTGCAATATATTTATCAAGGTCGTCTTGATTAAATGCCAGTCTGTTTACAAGTATTTCATCAACATAAACTTGCCATAAAACATCAATCCTTAATTTTTCAAACAGAAGTTTTGGTTCAATACCATGACGGTAATAGGGAATATAATATTCATCAATGGTTTTACCTTGTTCTGATGCTAGTCTTTTAACATACCTGTCAAGCATAACATCACTTATTTCAATACCGTTTCTGGTTGCGATACGACCTTTTAAGTATTTATTAACAAATTCATTTTTGGCAACGGTATTAAATTTATTTATATTTTCATTTGTCACGGGGATTTTTGCATCAATAAGCAATATCTTTGCCATATTATCAATGTTGGTTTTTGTAATGACATTGCCATTAATTATTAATGAAATAGTTTCGCTAAATGAAGGGGTGATATAGATTATTAATGCAATAATTGAATATATTATTTTTTTCATTAATTAATCTTTCTAAGGGCATCACTTGTCTTAAGGGTTGTTAAGCCAACAAATTCAACTGATAAAAACATTGTTGTTTCTGGCTTATGAATGTTTTTTGTGTAATCTTTTGTATATTTAAGTGTTGTTTTCATACAACCACAATCTGTTGTGTACGATGCAATTAATGATCGTTTTGATAATTTCTTTTCTGCGTTGGCAAAGTTAAATGTAATATCCGCACCCATTTGCCAATTTTTATTTAGGGTATATATTACTTCTGAATTTAACTGTTTTGTCTTTTTCAGTTTAGATGTTTGTCTTGGGTTAATATGGGTATAAGTTGCATTAATATCCCATTTATTAATTTTTGCCGTACCTGATGCTTCAAGTTTACGAATGCTGTAATTTTTACTGTCCAGTTCAAATGTGGATGTAAGGCTGTAATTACCTTGATTAACATGTAAATTACCAATGTAATCGGAATATATACTGCCGTTATCTTTATTAATTGATTGACCAATAAAGGCTTCCACATATCTTGTGTTTTTCCATTGCTTTAATTTTAAGCCATAGGCAATTCTTTTACCCGTATCAATTTTGTCATAACCAGCGTATCTGTTCTGTGCGAAAAGATTTGCTTCATCAAGTTCAAAGTCATCGCTGTCATTGTTTGGAAAGTATGCCTTGTTGGCTTGCTTCTTACTTATGAATATACCAGCAATTGGTTCAACGATGAAAGAAGTCTTTTTATTGTAAACAGTCATTGGGTACGATGCAATAAAGCTTGCATACGGTGTAACCATTGATTCATTGCCTTTGTTATAAGATTTTCCACCAACTGTTAATGTTTCATTGTATTTATAGCTTGAAACATCGCCCCTAAGGCTAAGGCTTGGTGTGAAAACAAATCCTTCTTTTGTTACGCTAGTTTTACTTACGCTAAGGGTTGAAGTTGCATTATTAACTTTTGAAACATTTTTTACTGTTAACGATTTTGCCCTAGTGTAGCTGTTAATTGTAACACCATCTTTTTCAAATTGCGTTTCATAACTTATACTTGGTTTTAAATGTATGTTAGGTGTCGGGTTTTTACGGATATCTTTATAATGACTAGCCGATACTTTAAGGGAAGAATTTTTTGTATTTTTTTGTGCTTCAAGATTGTTTTTTAAGTAATCTTTATCTTGATGTTTTAAATATACATGTTTTTTAAGGTATTCTTTGTTGGTTGTTAATTCAACTTGCGTTTTATATAACCAGTTTGTTTTTGATATAGTGTTGTGTTTTACAAATAGATGCCCAGAATTTTTATTAGATATTTTATCATTACTTATTGAAATATCAGCTTCTGTATAAGACTTTTCTTTTTTCTTTCTGTAAGATGCACCCGCAGTAAAAATATTTTTAGTCGTGTATGTTGGCTTGAAAATGATGTCTTTGTCATCGCCTAGGCTTTTATAATAGCTGTTTGATACAAATGTACCAATGTTTGTATTGTTACCAACAGTTGGTAATAACCAACCATCTAGTTTTTTAACAGAAGGGGATGGTACTTCCATATATGGCCAATAAAATACTGGTGTATCGGCAATCTTCATTACCACATCATTCATTTTTATGATTTCTTTTTCTTCATCCATACGGGCTTTTCGTATGTTTAATAACCAAACACGACTTTTGTCTTTTTCATTAATTTTACAGCTTGAATAATTTACATCATTGGCAATATCGTCTTTTTCGTTATAGATATAAATCTTTTTTGCTTCAATGTATGTGTCGTCTTCTTGGTTTTGTAATGCGTCATAGGCAATAATTACTTTTTCTTTTTTCTTTGATATGGCTTTTGAGGCGGTTGTTTTTTTACCTTTTTCATCAATTACAACAACATTACCAGTTGCTGTTATGTTGCCACTGTCTTTGAAATATTGTGCTTCATCAGCGGTAATAGTGTTTTTACCTTGGACAGCTTTTACATCTTTGGTGATTGTTGATATCTTGGTTTTATTATTATAAACAGCTTTTTTACCAGTAATAACAATATCATCATCAGCCAAAATAGAAGTGCTAGACATTATATTTACAAGTACAAAGGTTGAAACCGTATATGATAATCGTTTTTTATTCATTTTTATTTACTTAACTTATCCGATGACAATAATAAAACTATACTAATAAATAACACACTTAGCGTTGGTATCCAACCTAATATGTATGGTGATAAAGGTATTATGAAGATAACAGATTTCATTGAATTCATATAAAAGTACAATACAAAACCAGACAAAACACCATTGCGGACGGTTTTCTTTGTGTTTATGCGTGATGTTGGTTGGGCGGTAAAGTATCCCGCAATAAATACCAATGCAATAAACATAAATGGCATTGATAATAAATAATTAAAATTAAACACCATTGGGCGGGAATTGAAATCTGAATCTTGTAAATACTTAATGTATACATATAAATCCCAGAAAGATATATCTTTGCTTTTTGTAAATACTTTTTCAATCATATCCCAAGTAATAGTGGTGTTAATATATTCTTGGTTGTATGTACCTTTTGTTATCTCACCAATTACCCATTTATTATTCTTTAATGAAATCTTATCTATTTCTAAGAATTTTATTTGATTTAATTTATTAATATTAATGATTTCAATATCTTTTAAGGTGTAATTTTCTTCTTCAATGTTTTTTGCATTGATAATGCGTGTATTTCCGCCATCTAATTTTTCCCTTAACCATAATCCCGTATCAGATGTTTTTATGGTTGTTGTTGTTTCCGTATCGTATGAATCATATAAAACAGTATATTTTTCCTTTGCACTTATTGATATTGGTTGTAATACGGCAATATAAAATAGACCAAGGACAAAACTAATTACAACAGAAGGGATAAATATCTGTGTTGTTGATAAACCACTTGCACGGGCAATTACCATTTCCTTTTTTTCATTTGATTGATAAAACACAAACATAAATGACAATAATGTAATAAGTGGGATTGAATTAAATAATAATTCAGGTGCTTTATAGAAAGTCATTTCCAATAATTCAAAGATGCCGGTATCAATTCGTGTCCTAAGGTTTACAAATTCAAGCAAGAATAACAACATTGCAATAGAACCGCCAACGATAATCAATCCCCTTAATAATTGCTTAGCAAAGTATATAAATAAAGTTTTTCCTAGCATTATTTTTTAAACCAATCTTTTATAAATATAATTGCCATTACAATTATACCAATATTTAAAATAAACCATAAATCATACATAACAAACTTCCATGAAGTTTCGGCACTTTTGAATAATGTTAATTCCACACTGGTAATAACAACGGCTGATGAATATGCAATTACATTGTCCCTTAACCTTGGCACACGAACCATTGGGCGGGTAATTACCAACAATGCACCCAACATTGCCATGACTAGTGATAATAGCGGATTAAATAAACGGCGGGCAAAATCACTTATTTGATTTTGGCTGGCTGTTCCATCGTTAATGAAGCGATATAATTCAAATGATGTATAATCATCTGTTTCTTCCAATATTCTTTTTGATTTATCTTCTTCAACGAATTTAAATACATATTGGGTAAATGACAGGTTTTCTATATCATCTTGTTTTATTGTTTTTTGTTTGCCATTAAATAATATGGCTTTTGTTGAACCTTCTTCAATTACAATCCCCCCGGTTGGTGCAGTTACAATTGTTTTTGAACCATCTTCGTTTGTTTTATGAATAAATACATCATAAATACTTAATCCTTTAACCTTGCCGATAAAGGTTGTTGTGTTGTCATCAACCGCATTAAATGTTCCAGGGTGTAAAATATTTGAAAGCATTGTGTTGTTGTCTGCATAATGCATAATGTCTTGTAATTTTTTCCAAGTAAGCGGACCAATTGTTGTTTGCATAGAAAGCGAAGCAAACATTGCAATGAAACCGGCAAATAAAGCAGGGCGAATAGTTCGCATCGTTGAAGCACCAGTATTTCTGATGATATGTAATTCATTTGTTTGATACAGATTGTTGTAAATAGAAAAAGAACCAGCAAATGCCGCAATTGGAATCATAACAATTATATATTGTTGCAGGGCATAAAACATTATTTCCAATGTCTGCCAAAAGGAAATGTATTTTTTAACAAACATCTCAATAAACCTGAGTGAAAGTGCCATTTCCAAAGTGATACTAACTATTAATACAATAGATAGCATACTCTTTAAGATTGATTTTGTTATATATTTGTCAATAAGCATAACTTTTAATAACAGAAAACGAAGAAAAAATCACTTAAAAACCTTGCAAAAATGATATAAAAATGCAAAAACATTAAGATATCGCCAAAAAATAAATAAATCAGGAAGGTTTTAACAAAATGAAAGTGTCATTTTCTAATAAATTTAACAAAAAAGATTCTGTTGTTGTACTTAACTTTAAGGCTAAGAAATTTGGTAAAGAATTTAAAGATTTAACAAC